>NZ_WMHO01000036.1 GCF_010994245.1 Sandarakinorhabdus rubra | reverse complement strand
GCCACGCCCTGCCGGGCCTCCGGCGCCTGCCAGCGCGTGATGAGCGTGGCGGCCGGCAGCTGGGCCGGAGGCGGCGGGGCCGGCAGCGCGTTCTGCGCCGCTGCCGGCAGGGCGATCAGGGCGGCCAGCAGCAGGCGCCGCATCACAGCACCACCGACAGGCCAAGGCTGAAGGCGCGGCCGAAGCGGGCCGATTCCTGCAGCAGCTGGCGGTTGGGGCCGGTGGTTTCGATGCGGCCGCTGTTGGTCAGGTTCTCGCCTTCCACGAACACCTCGAAATTGGGCGTCACGCGGAAGCGGATCTGCGCATCCATGGTGCCGCGCCAGCGCCAGAACTGGTCGGCGCCCGGGATGGTCTGGTTGATCGTCTCCAGGAAGCCGCCGGTATAGTTATAGGCCAGCCGCGCCTCCACCGGGCCCTTTTCATAGAAGAGCGAGGCGTTGGCTGCCCATTCGGGCTGGAAGAAGAACGCCAGCCGCCGCGGGCCGACATCGGTCAGCACGTCGAGCCGGCTCTTCACGTAGGTGGCGTTGAGGTTGATCCCCAGGCCATCGAAGGGCTTGGGCAGGAAGCGCAGCGACTGCTGCACCGCCGCTTCGACCCCGAACAGCGTGGCCGACTGCGCGTTGTCCGGCCGGGTCACCTGCACCTGTTCGGCGCCGCGACCGAGGCCGAGGTCGATCGTCTCGATGGAGGTGACCGAATAGATCTCGTCCTTGATATCCTTGTAGAAGACGGCGAGCGAGAGCAGGCCACCGTTCCCGCTGTAATATTCGGCCGAGGCATCGAAGCCCATCGAGCGGCGTGGCTTCAGATCGGGATTGCCGCGCGACAGGGTGGGCAGGGCGCCGGTGATGATGTTCACCGTCTCGCGCGCCGTCACGTCGCCGAAATTGGCGCGGCCGATGGTGTTTGTCCACGCCGCGCGCAGCACGACATCGGGCGCCGCGTTCCAGCGCAGGTGCAGGCTGGGCAGGAAATTGCCATAGCCGCCCTCGGCGTTCACCGGGGTAATCACGCTGCCGTTGACCCGGACCGAACGCGAGCTGACATCGGTGCGCTCATAGCGGCCGCCGCCGAGGATCTCGATGTCGCCGGTCTTCAGCTGCAGCTGGGCGAATCCGCCATAGATGGTCTCGCGCACCGTGAAATCGCCGGTGATGTTGTTCTCGGCCGCGTTGAAGGCGCTGCGGTTGCGGTTGAAGAAGTCCAGCGCCAGGTTGCGGTTGATGGTGAGATCGAAGCGCTTGCCGCCCACCACGTCGAGCTGCCGGCGCGAGAAGACATCGGCCAGCGTGTAGGTGACGCCCGAGCCCGAGCGCAGCGTGTAGGTCGTCTGGTCCTGGTTGGTGTCGTGATCGACCCGGCGATAGATGCCGCCCAGCTTCAGCGTGTAGTCTACGGCGCCGCCGTTCCAACGATACGAGAGGTTGGCGCGGCCTTCATAAATGTCCTGCCGTGTCACCTGCAGCGATTCGGTGCGGTTGAGGAACGGGTGCAGCGCCGGGTTGCCGATGTTGGCCGGATTGGTCGGGTTGAAGTCGAAGAAGAAGTCGCTGGTGTCATAGCTGAAGCCGAACGGCGCGCCGAAGCTGGACTGGAAGGTCTCGCCGCGCCCGATCTCGCGGCCTTCGGCGCCCGAATAGATGGCGTCGAGGTCGAGCCGGATGGCCTCGCTCATGTCCCAGCGCAGGTTATACTGTGTGTTCCAGATCTTCTGGCTGTTGATCGGCAGGTTCAGCCCGATGCGCTGGCGACCCGAGGCGAAGGTGCCGCTGGTCGGGGTCTGGTTGGTCACGTTGCCGGTCTGCTCGATGCGGTTTTCGTCGCGCGTCTCGGCATCCTTGAAGCGGTTGTAGTTGCCGAACAGGCGCATGTAGATGGCCGGGCTGGCCTGCCATTCCAGCGCCAGCGCGCCGCCGGTGCGCTCACGCACGTTGTTGTAGAGGAAGAGCCGCTGCATGATCGGCACCGGGATGCCGTTGCCGGTGGACGAACCCAGGGTCACCGGTGCGCCGGCGGCGGTATATTCGCGAAAGCTCGGGTTGGCATTCTCGAACTGGGTGATGTCGTAATCGCGCACGCTCTGGTTGACCGAGGCGACGATGCCGAACTGCCGGTCCGCGCCGAAGCGGAAGCCCCCTTGCGCGTTGACGCGATAGCTTTCGCGGTTGCTGGCGATGGCGCCGGCCTGTTCCAGCCCGGTGATCACCGCGGTGGCGTTGAAGAAGGGCTTGTCCTCGCTGAAGGCGCTCTTGGTGACGATGTTGATGATGCCGCCCACCGCATTGGGGTCCATCTCCGGCGTCACCGTCTTGTACACCTCCAGCCGCTGGGCGAAGGTGGAGGGCACGGTGTCGAGTGGCACGGTGCGCGAGCCGCCGTTGTCGCCGGTGGCGACGATGGCGCCGTTCACCTGGGTGCGGTTGTAGGTCGGCGGCAGGCCGCGGATGGTGGGAAAGCGCGGCTCGTTCTGGTCGTTCTGAACGGCCACGCCGGGGATCCGGCGCAGCGCGGCGGCGGTGTTCTGGTCCGGCAGGCGGCCGATGTCGTCGGAGACGATCAGGTCGACAACGTTGAAATTGTCCTTCTTGGCGGCAACGGCTTCAACCTCGCTCTTGCGAAAGCCGGTGACGACAATCTCCTCCTCGCCCGGCGCGGCCGCTGCCGTCACCTGCGCAGCCGTCGGCACCGCCGCCAGCCCCGCCACCGAAACGCCGATCAGCCATGCCGTCTTCATCGTGAGCCCCCATGCGGTGTGTGACCGCATGGGGGCTAAGGCCAGTGTGTGACGGCGCGGTTTCGGCTGCGTGAACTTGTTGTTGCCACCAAGGGGTTCAGCGCGGCGCCGGTGCGAACAGCCGCTGCACCTCGGCGCTGTCTTCCACCTTGTCCACGAACTGCGGGATGGGCTTCAGGCCCGGGGTGCCTTGCTCGAACCCGTAACCAAGCGCCAGCAGCCGCGCCTCGCTCCACGCCGGGCCGATGAACGACAGGCCCACCGGCAGGCCGCGCACCGCGCCCATCGGCACGGTGAGGTGCGGATAGCCCGACACAGCGGCCAGCCCGCCGATGCCGCCGCCGGGTGACTGGTCGGCGTTGACGGCATCGATGAACCAGGCCGGCGCCGCCGTGGGGGCCACGATCACCTCCACCTTCGCCTCTGCCAGCAGCTTGTCGATGCCCTCCTTGCCGGCCAGCCGCAGCGAGGTCTCGCGGGCCTTGAGATACTCGGGGTCGGTCAGGCCCTTGGTGGCTTGTGCCTTCTCGAACTGGTCCTGGCCGAACAGGCCCATCTCGGCGCCGGCATTGGCCTTGTTGAAGGCAATCAGGTCGGCCAGCGTGCGGGTCTTCACGTTGGCCGGCGTGCTGGCCAGATAGGCATTTAGATCGGCCTTCAGCTCGGTCATCAACACGAGGAACTCGCCATCGCGGATGGGGCGCCGGTCAGGCCCGGTGGTGATGTCGACCAGCACGGCGCCTTCGCGCTTCAGCACGGCGAGCGCCGCCTCGAACCGCTCGTCCACGCCGGCGTGCCAGCCGGTGGCAAAGCGGGCGACGCCGATGCGCGCGCCCTTCAGCGCGCCGGGCTTCAATGCCGCCAGATAATCGGTCTTCCGGGCATCGGCGTCCTTCGTTGCCGGATCGGCCGGGTCGCTGCCGGCCATCGCCGTCAGCAGGCGCGCCGCGGTCTCGATATCGCGGGTCATCGGGCCGGCGGTGTCCTGGCTGTGGCTGATCGGGATCACGTGGGTGCGGCTGACGAGGCCGACGGTGGGCTTGATGCCGACGATGCCGTTGACGGCGGCCGGGCAGGTGATGCTGCCATCGGTTTCGGTGCCGATCGCGGCGTCGACCATCTGGGCGGCCACGGCGGCGCCACTGCCCGACGAGGAGCCGCAGGTGTTGCGGGTGAGGGCGTGGGGGTTGCGGGTCTGGCCGCCAACCGCGCTCCAGCCCGAGATCGAGGCATCGGCGCGGATATTGGCCCATTCCGACAGGTTGGTCTTCCCGATCAGCACCGCGCCAGCGGCGCGCAGCCGCGCCACGAAGGGGGCATCACGGCCGGTGACATTGTCCTTCAGGGCAAGGCTGCCGGCCGTGGTGGGCAAGGGGCCGGCGACATCGACATTGTCCTTCACCAGGATCGGCAGGCCATGCAGGGGGCCGCGGGCCTTCTTCTGCCGGTCAAGCGCGCGGGCCTGATCGAGCGCCGTGGGATCGACCGCGATGACGGCGTTGAGCTTCGGATTGAGCGCCTGGATGCGGGTGAGCGCGGCTGCCGTGTTGGCCTCGGCCACGCCCACCGGCGTCAACACTTGCGCCTGCACCGGTGCGGCCGCCAGCAGCGCTGCGCCCACTGCCCACTTGCCGTTCAACCCGCGTCTCATGTCTGTCCCCTCGACCCTGCTGCAAAGCCTCCCTCTTGCTTGCACCGGGATGATTTGCAACTGCAAGCATCAGCGCCGGGCGCGGGACCGACCGGTGGGGAGAGCAGGCATGGACGCGCGCGAGGAAACGCCCGCCGCACAGGCAGCGAACACGGACGCGCCCGCCGAGGCCCCCGCCGTGTCAGAGGTCACTGCCCGTCTGGCCGTGATGACCCAGGCGCGCGATGCTGCCGAGGCCGCCAATCTGGCCAAGACGCGCTTCCTGATGGGTCTGTCCCACGAGATCCGCACGCCGTTGAATGCCATCCACGGCTATGCCCAGCTGCTGGAGCGCGGCGCCGCCATCGCGCCGGCCGAAGCCGGGCGGATCATCCGCCGTTCGTCAGAGCATCTGGCCGACCTTGTCGAGGGCCTGCTCGACATCAGCCGCATCGAAGCCGGAGTGATGAAGCTCAACCGCGAGACGGTGGCACTGCGCTCGCTTCTGGAGCAGGTGGCGGAGATGTTCCGCATCGAGGCGGTGAACAAGGGTCTCAGCTTTGACTACAGGGCCGCGCCCACGCTGCCGGTCTGGGTGCTGGCCGATGAACGTCGGCTGCGGCAGGTGCTGATCAACCTCTTGTCCAATGCCATCAAGTATACGCCGTCGGGATCGGTGACGCTGACCGTGCGCTATCGCTCGATGGTGGCCGAGTTCGAGGTCACCGATACCGGCATCGGCATCGACACCGACGAGCAGGAGCGCATCTTCCAGCCGTTCGACCGGGGCGGCGGCCGGGCCAGCGGCGTCGCGCCGGGGATCGGGCTCGGCCTCGCCCTGTCCCGCATGCTGGCCCAGATCATGGGCGGCGAGATCACGGTGAAGAGCGAGGTGGGCCGGGGCAGCCATTTCGTGCTGCGCCTGCTGCTTCCGCAACCCAACTCCGCCCCGCAGGATGATGCCCGCGGCCTGCCGGTCGGCTACCAGGGCCGGCGGCGCACCATATTGGCCATCGATGATGACCCTGGCCAGTTGGCGTTGTGGCAGGAACTGCTGCGCCCGATCGGCTTCAATATATTCGTGGCCGGCTCTGGCGGGGCCGGCCTGTCGCTGGCCGAACTGGGACGGCCCGATCTGGTGCTGCTCGACCTGTCGATGCCCGGCCTGGGCGGCTGGGAAGTGGCGCGCCGGCTGCGAGAGCGGTTCGGGCGTGACATCCGCATCCTGATCGCCTCGGGCAACGCCGCCGAGCTGGTGGGCACTGAGGGCCTGCACGATGGCTTCGTGCTGAAACCGGTGGACCAGCAATTGCTGTTCGACATGCTGGCCCGGCAGCTGGGCCTGGTGTGGGATTACGAAGGCATGGCGCGCACTGAAAGCCTCGATGTCGCCTTGCCGGAATCGGCGCGCGGCCACCTGGCAGAGCTTGGCCGCCTCGCCCGCACCGGCCATGTGCGCGGCCTGTCGGCGGCACTGGCGGCGCTTGCCGGCGCGGTGCCGCAAGCCGAGGCGCTGGTTGGCCGCTTGACGGCGGCGCTGGATGACTATGATCTGGCCGGGTTCCAGAAGCTGATCGCCGAACAGCACCCGCGTGACGGCGATGCGGAACCGGCCGGGGGGGAAGAGACACGATGACCGAGACCGCCAAAGCCGTCACGCTGGCCACGATATTGGTGGTGGACGACGCGCCCGACTCACTGCGCTTCCTCACCGATGCGCTGGAAGGTGAAGGCTATGACGTGCGCATCGCCCGCGATGGTGCCGCGGCGCTGTCCAGCCTCGCTGCCGAACTGCCCGACCTGGTGCTGATGGACGCGGTGATGCCGGGTCTCGATGGCTTCGAGACAACTCGCCGCATCAAGGCCGATCCGGCGCTGGCCCGCGTGCCCGTGATCTTCATGACCGGCCTTTCCGAAACCGAGAATGTGCTCGATGGCCTGGCCGCCGGCGGTGTCGACTATGTGAAGAAACCGATCGTGCTGGCGGAACTGCTGGCGCGGCTGCGCGTGCATCTCAGCAATGCCCGTATCGCCGCCGGCGCGCAGGGCGCCCTGGACGCCAGCAACCGGCCGCTGGTGGCGCTGGATGCCAGCGGGCGCATCCTGTGGACGACGCCCAGGAGCGCGACGATCCTCACTGCGCGCTTTGCCGCTGGCGTGGGCGACCGGCTGCCCCCGGCGCTGGCGGGCCAGCTGATGCGGCTGGGCGAAGGCCGGGTGCGGCAGGATTTTCCCGGCGGGCAGGTGGAATTTGCCGCTGTGGCCACGGTCGGGGAGGAACGGCACTTCCGCATCACCGAAACGCTGGAAGGTGCTGAGGAGAAATTGCTGGCGCAGCGCCACGGCCTCACCGAGCGCGAGGCCGAAGTGCTGCTGTGGATCAGCCGCGGCAAGGCCAACCGCGAGATCTCCGAAATCCTCGGCATTTCCCCGCGCACCGTGAACAAGCATCTCGAACAGATCTTCGAGAAGATGGGGATCGAGAACCGGGCCTCGGCCGCTGCTGCGGCGGTCAAGACGCTGTCGCAATAGCGCGCGCCGCGGCCGGCGCCCGAATCGGCAGCGATTTCGCCCGAATCGGCGGCTCCTGGGGCGCCGTTTCACGCTCCGATTCGGCGCTAAAACGCCGCGCTCCATCCGAAAATGCTGCCATTTTGGCCCGATTCCATCAGGTTGAGCGCCCGGTTTCAGGCCGCGAGAAATTTTTTTCAGCGCTGCAGGTCGGCGTTGTCGGGCCGTTTCGTAGCATGTGTTGATGAAGCGTTTGCGGTCAACGAGAGCTTACCACTTTGTTGCCGGGGCTACCTCAAGCCTCGGAAACCGGCTGGATTTTACACGCATTTACAATGTGAAACATGTGTTTCGAGAAACTTTCCTGCAGCTGGCAAGCGCCTGTTCCGCCAAACGAAAGTAACCATGAAAAGCATCGTCAATAATTGCTAACAACCATTAGTATTAATGAAATTTACCAGATTCAACCCAAGTAGAGCACACCGAATTCAATATTGTTATCGTCGTTCCGGACGTATATTCAGATGCCGGGATATCGGCCGGAGGAAGCAGTGGTTTTCATCCGATCGGCATCAACGGTACCCCTCCCGCTCCCGATTGTTTGGGGATCGGGGATTGTGCAACCGGCCTCGGCCGAAACAGTGGGAAGTAGTGTCATGATGAAGTTTCTGAAGACCCTTAAGAACGACAAGTCCGGCGCTTCGGCCGCCGAATACGCTCTGATCCTGGCCGTGCTGGGTGGCATCACCTTCGCCGGCGCCACCGCCGTGGGCGGCGGTCTGACCTCCGCGTTCGGCAAGGGCGCTGCAGACCTGACCTCGGCCACTACGCCGTAATCACCGGTCCAATTGCTGCGGCTGGTCGGGGTCTGCCCCGGCCAGCCAACGCAGCCACCAACATCGAGACCATGAGGCATCACCCCATGCGGTGGGCGGGCGACTGTGCCCAGCCGGCCACAGCATGATGCGTGTGCCAGCTACAAATCAGATTTTAGCGATATATCAACTATCTTGCCTATAATGCTTGTGTGAGTTGCGAAGTTCGGTGCGGCGTATCTGCCCGGACTTTGCGAAAACGGAGTCCCGGGGGGATTTGTTTCGGGGGGCCGGAGTATCAGTGGCGTACTGGCGTAGCTGTCAAGCAAACCGGCGTTCCGGCCGTGAACCGTCCGGACGTCCAGTTGCGAGAGGGGCGAGCAGTGCAAAGGTTTCTTGATTTCCAGACGGGGACGGTCGCGCAGCGTTCGCCCCAGCACGCCTTCGAATGGCGTGGCCTGGCCATGCATGGGGAGCGCGTCTGATGCGCCGCTCCTCGATCATCATGCTGATTGCCGCCGTGGCCCTTGGCCTCGTGGCCGTGCTGCTCTCGCGCACGGTGCTGTCCAGCGGCAGTGGCGTCGGCGCGATCGCGTCGAACAGCGGCGCTGTCCGCACCGTGCCGACCGTGGTCGCCGCTGCCGACATCAGCTTTGGCGAAAAGCTCACCCCCGACAAGCTGAAGGTGGTCGACTGGCCGGCCGACACGCTGCCGCAGGGCACGTTCCAGCGCATTGATGAGCTGGTGACCGGCCAGGGCCGCGCCGCCATGCGCCCGATCACCGCCAACGAAATCCTCACCACCAAGTCACTCTCGGAAGGCGCCACCCGGCTGTCGACTGCGCAGCTGCTCAACCCGCGCATGCGGGCGGTTTCGGTGCCGGTCAACGAAGTGACCGGCGTGTCCGGCATGATCTATCCTGGCGACTTGGTGGACGTGTACTTCAGCCGTCAGCCGGAAGAGGCGCTGCCTTATTCCGAACTGCTGGCGCAGGGCGCCCGCGTGCTGGCTGTCGGTCTCGACATGAACGTCGGCAAGGACAAGCCGGAAGTGGTGAAATCGGCCACCATCGAGGTGTCGCCGCTGCAAGCCCAGAAGATCGCGCTGGCACTGACCACCGGCCAGGTGAACCTTGCCCTGCGCCACTTCACCGATGAAAGCCGGGTCCGCTTGCAGACGGTGCAGGTCACCGATCTGAACGACGGCACCATCACCCGCCTGGTGCGCAAGCCGCGCGCCGGTGGCGATGCCGAAGCCGCACCGCAACAGGGCGGCCGGACCGTTGCAACCGCACCACGCGGTCCATCGGTGGTCGTCGTCCGCGGCTCGTCGAAGGACGGCCCAGTTTCCAGCATCGAACCGGTGATCGGCAAATGATGGTCCGCAAACTCCTCGCAGCCAGCCTGGCTGTGTCCGCCCTCGGCGCCACCCTCGCGGTGCCCGCGCTGGCCCAGAACAGCATCGAGGCTCGCACCGGCGCGGTGCTCAACCTCGCCGTCAACAAGTCGCAGACCCTGCGCGTGCCGCGGCCCTTCGCGCGCATCGCCATCGGCAATGCCGATGTGGCCGACGTGCAGCCGGTGACGAACACGGCCGCCTATCTGCTGGGGCGCAAGATTGGCGCCACCAACCTCACCCTCTATGATGCCCGCGGCCAGGTGATCGCGGTTGTCGATGTGGTGGTGGGCCCCGATGCGATGGGCCTGAAGCAGAAGCTGGCCGACGTTCTGCCCACCGAAAGCGTGGGTGTGCAGACCGCCAACGACATGGTGATCCTGTCGGGCACGATGTCGAGCGCGGCGGCAGTGGAACGCGCGATGACGATCGCGGAAGCCTATGCACCGGGCAAGGTGGTCAACTCGATGGGGGTTGGCACCGCCCAGCAGATCCTGCTGGAAGTGCGCTTTGCCGAAATGCAGCGCGGTACGGTGAAGGCGCTGGGCATCACCAATGTCCTCTATGGCAGCAACACCGGCTCAGGCGCCCCCAACGGCGGCGCCATTCGCACGCCGGGCGCCGGCACCGGCGCGGTCGCCACCTTCACGGCAGCATTGAACTTCCCGAATCTCGGGGTCGCCTTCGAGGCGCTGGAACAGCAGGGCCTGATCCGCACGCTGGCGCAGCCCAACATCATCGCGCTGTCGGGCGAGACCGCCAATTTCCTGGCCGGCGGCGAGTTTCCGGTGCCCACCGGCGTCCAGCAGAACGGCCAGGTGTCGATCGAGTTCAAGCAGTTCGGGGTGGGCCTCGCCTTCACGCCGACCCTGCTGGAAGACGGACTGATCAACCTGCTCGTGGCCCCGGAAGTCTCAAGCCTCGATCGCAGCGCCGGTATCGACATCGGCAACCTGCGCATCCCGGGCCTGAAGGTCCGCCGCGCCCGCACCACCGTGGAGCTGCGCGACGGCCAGACCTTCGCGCTGGCCGGCCTGATCCAGAGCGACTTCCGCGACACGGTGAGCAAGGTGCCGCTGTTGGGCAACATCCCGATCCTGGGCGCTCTGTTCCGGTCGCAGAGCTTCGACCGGCAGGAAACCGAACTGGTGATCCTGGTGACGCCGCGCATCGTGCGCCCGGTCACCGCCGGGACCAAGCTGCAGATGCCCACCGACAGAGTCCTGGAGCCGTCGGACACCGACTTCTTCCTGATGGGCAAGCCGGAACGGCGGGTGCAGCCTGGCAGCATGCTGCCGCTGCCCGGCCCTGCCAGCGCCATCAACAAGCCGGGCGGGGTTGCCGCCGACCATGGTCACATCGTGAGGTAAGTCATGCGTAACGTCAGTCCTCTGGCCGCAATGACGGCACTGGCCGTGGCGGCGCTGGCCGTCCCGGCCGCCGCCCAGGACAAGGAACTGGGCCTCGTGGTCCAGAACAATGTCGCCGGCATGCTGGTCGATCCCAACCCGGATTATGCCAACGTGAAGATCGAGGGCGGCGGTGGCATCGTCACCGGCGGCGCCGTCTCGCGTTATCGTGCCGGCCGCGTGAAGCCGCTGATCCCGCTGTCGGGCAAGTCGGAGATCGGCGCCACCCAGACGCAGCAGGGCGGCGCCGCAGCGACGGCGCCTGCCGCACCGGCGGCGGGGCAGCGCTGATGGCCATGCTGGCGCGCCTGACCGCCCTTGCCGGGCGCACCACCGCGCCGGACGCGGCTGACGAGGCCGGCGTCTCGGCGCTGCGCGTCACCATGATCCTGGCCGCCGACACCGCCGCTCAGGCCGATGTCGAGCGCATGAACATCGCCGGGTGCAGCATCCGGGCCTTCAGGGGCCCGCTGGATGCCTTCATTGCCAATGCGCCCATGGTCAGGCGCACCGACATGCTGGTGATCGAGATCGATCCCGATGATGCCCCGGCCCTGGCTGCCCTGGAAGAATTTGCCGCCGGGCCAGGCGCCCGCATGGCGGTGGTGGCCGCCGCGCGCGATCTGACCATCAGCGCCACCCGCCGTCTGCTGCGCTCGAGCATTGCCGACGTGCTGCCGGTGCCCTTCTCCCTGGAGGAGCTGGGCCAGGCGGTTGAATCGGCCCGCGCCGGCCTTGCCCGCCGGATGACCGGCGACAGCGGCCGTGGCCGGCTCGGCAGCATCATTGCCTTCCATGGCGCGCTCGGCGGGGTAGGCACCAGCATGATCGCGGCCCAGGCGGCGCTGCACTGGGCCGAAACCAAGCAGGTGCTGGTGATCGATCTTGACGTGCAGCGCGGCACCACCGCGCTCTATCTCAACCTCAAGCCGCGGCTGACGCTGAACGATCTCATCGACGCCGACGACCGGCTTGACGTGGAATTCCTGAAGATGGTGGCCGAGCGCCACCAGTCCGGCCTGTCGGTGGTGGCATCGCCGAACGACATGACGGGACTGGACGCGGTGACGCCCGAGTTCATCGACCGGCTGCTCGATCTGGCCGCGCAGAATTATGACCTCGTGGTGCTCGACATGCCCGGGGTCTGGATGGACTGGACCGCGCTGGCCATGCAGAAGGCCGACCTGATCGGGCTGGTCACGCAGCTCAGCGTGTCGGGCGTGCAGCAGGCGCGCCGCCAGCTCGACGTGCTGGAAGCCAATGGCCTGGGTGACCGGGTGCGGCTGGTGATGAACCGCATGACCGCCGGGCTGTTCGGCAAGTATGATACCGACGAAGCTGCCAGCGTGATGCGGGCACCGGTGCATTTCTGCCTCGCCAACGATTTTCCGGCCATCTCCGCCGCACTCGATGAGGGCGTGTCGGTGAGCAAGGTCAAGATGAAGTCGCGGATCGAGAAGGAACTGCGCCAGATGACGACGGCCATGGCCGATGACATCGCGGCCGCCGCATCTGTCGGAGCCAGCGCATGATCTTTCCGACCCGCCGCAAACCTGCAAATGGTGGCACCGGCGACGCCGCGCCGACCCCCGACGCCGCCCCGGCCGCTGCCGAGAAGGCCGTCGCGGTGGCAGCGCCGACCCCGGTCGTCAACATCCGCGACAAGCGCCGTGACGATTACACCGAACTGAAGGTCACCCTGCACCAGCAGCTGATCGACCGCATCAACCTGGCCGCGCTCGACACCATGACGCGCGATCAGATGCAGCGCGACATCGGCGACATCGTCCAGGAAATGCTCAAGGAAAACAACCAGGCGCTGAACGCCGCCGAGCGCAAGCAGCTGGTCGAGGACATTCTTGACGAGCTTCTCGGCCTGGGGCCGCTGGAGCCGCTGCTGAAGGACCCGTCGATCTCCGACATCATGGTCAACAGCGCCACCAAGGTGTTCGTGGAGCGCGGCGGCCGCATCGTCGAGGTCGGCACCCGCTTTGCCAACGATCAGCACCTGCTGCGCATCATCGGCAAGATCGTGTCCAACGTCGGTCGCCGGGTCGATGAAAGCTCGCCGATGGTGGACGCGCGCCTGCCCGATGGCAGCCGCATCAACGCCATCATCCCGCCGCTGGCCATCGATGGGCCCTGCCTGTCGATCCGCAAGTTCCCGCCCAGCCGCACCAGCATCGACAAGCTGGTGGAATATGGCTCGATGACCGCCGACTGCGCCGCCATGCTGAAGGCGGTGGTGGCCAGCCGCCGCAATGTCATCGTTTCGGGCGGCACCGGCTCGGGCAAGACCACCATGCTGAACGCGCTGTCGGCCTCCATCGGCGCCCACGAGCGCGTCGTGACGATCGAGGATTCGGCGGAACTGCAGCTGCAGCAGAGCCATGTCGTACGCCTCGAGACCCGCCCCGCCAACATCGAGGGCCGCGGCGAGGTGAACCAGCGCGACCTGGTGAAGAACGCGCTGCGCATGCGGCCCGATCGCGTGATCCTGGGCGAAATCCGCTCGGGCGAAGCCTTCGACATGCTGCAGGCGATGAACACCGGCCACGATGGCTCGATGACGACGCTGCACGCCAACACGCCGCGCGATGCCCTGTCCCGCCTCGAACAGATGATCGGCATGTCGGGCATCGACATCAGCCCGAAATCGGCGCGGGCCCAGATCGCATCGGCCATCAACGTGGTGCTGCAGCTGGAGCGCCTGCAGGATGGCAGCCGGCGCGTCACCTCGGTGGCCGAGATCACCGGCATGGAAGGCGAGATCATCCTGCTGCAGGAAATCTTCAAGTTCGTGCGCGAGGGCGTGGACGAGAACGGCAAGGTGATCGGCGAGATGCGGCCGATGGGCGTCAGGCCCAAGTTCATGGAAGTGCTGAAGGCCCGCGGTTACGACCTGCCCTCCACCATGTTCGATCCGTTCCGCAAGAAGGAGCCCGGCGCATGACACTGCCATCCTTCCTGAACGGGGAAACCCTGTTCTACGGCGTGGTGTTCCTCGCCGTGGTGCTGCTGCTGGAAGGCGGCTTCATCTGGTATCAAGACACCTATGGCACCCGGCGCCGGGTGTCGCGCCGCATGGCGATGGTGGAAAAGGGCGCCACCAGCGAGGAAATCATCACCGCGTTGCGGCGGCAGAGCACCGACCTGTCGCGCTCCCTGCTGCCGTCGGCCATCCGCTATCTCGACAGCCGCATGAACCAGGCCGGGGTCAGGATCAGCGCGCAGCGCATGCTCAGCATGATGGCCGGCGCGACCCTGCTCATTGGCATCCTGTTCCCGCTGATCGGCGGGGTTTCCGGTTCGATCAAGACCGTGGGATCCGTGGTGCTGCTGGTGATGTTCGCCGTTGGCATCGGCATTGTGCTGCCGCTGATGTGGCTCAACTGGAAGGCGGCGGCGCGGCTGAAGAAGATCGAGGCACAGTTCCCGGTGGCGCTCGACGTGCTGGTGCGCGGCCTGCGTGCCGGTTACCCGGTCACGGGCGCGCTGGAACTGGTGGTCAACGAGATGCCCGATCCGCTGGCCTCTGAGCTGGGTCTGGTGGTGGCCGAAATGAACTATGGCTACCCGCTGCGCGACGCGCTCGAGAATTTCGCCGGCCGCGTGCAGACGCAGGACGCCAACATGTTTGTCGTGTCGGTGGCGATCCAGACCGAGACCGGCGGCAGCCTCGCCGACATCCTTGACGGCCTGTCGAAGGTAATCCGTGACCGCGCGGCCATGGTGCTCAAGGTCCGCGCGCTGGCGTCCGAGGGCAAGATGACCGGCGCCGTCCTCACCGCTGCGCCGGTGCTGACCTTTGTCTCGGTGTTTTCCGCCGATCCCAACTTCTACCTGTCGGTCACCGACGATCCGATGTTCATGCCCGCAGTTCTGGGCGTTCTGTTCATGTACACGTTGGGCATCGTCATCATGCGACGCCTGATCGCGATCAAGGTGTAAGCATATGGTCAGCGCCAGTCTTGCCAACATGGTGGTCATGGGCCTGGTGTTCTTTGCCGTGGTCCTGGTGGTGCTGGCACTGGCGCCGGCGCTGCTGGGCCGCACCGGCATCAAGGATCGGCTGGCTGCGCAAGGTGGCGGTGCCGCGATCGACACGCCGGGGAGCATCCGCGCCGACCAGGTCAACAGCATGTGGGCCCGCCTGCTGGCCGAGATCGAATCGCGCGGTCTGAACCTCACAGATGACGCGTCCCAGAAGATCGCCGACAAGCTGACCCGCGCCGGCTTCGAACAGCCCTATGCGCAGCGCGCCTACACCCTGGCCCGCGCCGTGGGCACGCTGGTGATGCCTGGCCTGCTGATCACGTTCATGTCGATCACCGGCCAGTGGCCCAGCGTGGCGAAGCTCTACATGATGCTGCTCGGCGCCGTGGTGTTCGGCCTCTACCTGCCGGCGATCATCGTGTCCTCGCGCGCCAGTGAACGCGCCAAGGAGATCCTGAACGGCTTTCCCGACACGCTTGATCTGCTCCTCGTGTGCCTTGAGGCAGGCCTTGGCATCGATGCCGCCTTCAGCCGCGTCGGCTCGGAAATCACCACCTCGCATCCGCTGCTCGCCCGTCTGTTCGCGCAGGTCAGCCTCGAACTGCGCGCCGGCCGCAGCCGCGAAGCGGCCTTGCGCCTGATGGCCAAGAAGAGCGGTCTGACAGAGATCACCGCCTTCACCACGCTCATCATCCAGTCCGACAAGCTGGGCGCTTCGGTGGCGCAGGCGCTGCGCATCTATGCCGCCGAAATGCGCGAACAGCGCCGGATGCGGGCCGAGGAAAAGGCCCACCGCATCCCGGTCCTGCTGTCGATCCCGCTTGTGTGCTTCATGCTCCCGACCATGATTGCCGTTCTGCTGTTGCCAGCAGGCATCAACATGAAGAACCAGATGGCGGAGTTGGACTGATGCAGAAACACGCCGGATTCATCCTGGCCCTGGCCAGCGCAGCACCCGCCGTCGCAAACGGTGCTGTCGAAACGCGGCCGGTCGCCGCTACCGCCGACGGCATCAGCCTGGCCGCCACATCCCGCGCACAGGGAGTTACGGCAGCGCTGGACGAGGGCCGGGCGCTGCTGGCGGCGGGCAACGCGGCGCAGGCCATCTCGGCCTTCCGACTGGCGCTTTCGGCAGACCAGGGTTCGGTGCCGGCGCTCAACGGCCTGGCCATCGCCTATGACCGGCTTGGCCGCGTCGACCTGGCTCGTCAGCATTTCGAGATGGCGCTGGCGGTGCAGCCCGATGCTGCCGACATCGCCTACAACCTTGGCCTGACCCTGCACCTCGCGGGTGACCATCGCGCCGCCGTGCCCTGGCTGCAGAAAGCCGCCGGAGGCACTGATGGCCGCGCTGCCACGGCCGCGCGCCGCGTGCTGCTGGTGATTGCTGCCCGTCTGGAAGCAGAGGCCGCCGGCTCGCCGGCGCTCGCGCAACCGCTGGCTCCGGCGCGTGTGGCAAGCGCCCGCATCGACATGGCCAGCAGCGGCGAAGCCGTGCTGGTGC
>NZ_WMHO01000359.1 GCF_010994245.1 Sandarakinorhabdus rubra | reverse complement strand
GCGAAGCCGGTGCCGCGCCGGCGCAAGGCATCCCCGGCGCGCTCACCAACACCGCGCCGCCCGCCGCCCAGCTTTCGGCGACGCCGCCGGCACTGCCGCCGGCTGCCGCCGCGTCGCCGCCGCAGGTGACCCAGGAAAGCGCCAGCCGCATGTGGGAGATCGGCAAGGATGTCTCGGTCACCCGCGCCGCGGCGCCCCGGCTGAAGCGGCTGTCGGTGGCATTGCTGGTCGATGCCGGCGCTTTGGGGAAGGGCGGCGCGCGTGACCTCACCGCCATCCGCCGGCTGGTGCAGGGGGCCATGGGCTATGACGCGGCGCGCGGCGACCTGATCGAGGTGCAGACCCGCGCCTTTGCCGGCAATGCCCCGACGTCCGAGGCTTGGTATGACGCGCCGGCGGTGCGCAACTGGGGCCCGGTCGTGGCCGGCGTGCTGCTGCTGGCGCTGGGCGGGCTGGGCTGGTTCCTGTGGCAGCGCCGCAGCCGGTTGGCAGCGGCGCGCGAACTGGCCGCCAATCCGCCGCCGCCGCGCGTGTTCGGTGACCTGGTGGTGCCGGCCGGCGCGCCGATCGATGGCGGTGACCTCAGGCCCGCCACCGCCCGCGATTACAGCGGCAAGCTCGACAAGGCGCGCACGCTGGTGACGGGTGATCGCGATCGGGCGATGGCCGTGGCCCGCCAGATGCTGCTGACCAGCACGGTCGCCAGCCCATCAGCCATCGCGCCGCAGAACCAACCGGGGGAGGCGGCATGATCGCACTGTCCCGCCCCGATCCTGCCGCCGGCCTGTCGGGCGCGCAGAAATGCGCCATCCTGCTTCTCGTGCTGGAAGACGCACAGGCGGCCGACATGCTGGCGTCGATGTCGCCGGAGGAGGTGCAGCAGGTGGGCGAGGCGATGCTCAGCGTCGCCGAGATCGCCCCCGACGCCATCGATGCGGTGCTCGACGAGTTCCTGGCCCGCACGGCACAGGTGGCGGCACTCGATGCGCAGGGGCGCCAGGTGCGGCAGCGGCTGGGCCTGGCGCTGGGCACGCCGCGCGCCGAAACGCTGATCGAGCGCATCGGCCCACCTGCCGCGCCGCGCCGCTTTGCGGTGCTCGATTGGGTGGAGGCCGAAGCGCTGGCGACGCTCATCGCCGATGAACATCCACAGGCCATCGCGGTGGTGCTGGCGCACCTGCCCGAAGCGCGGGCGGCCGCCGTGCTCGATGCCCTGCCCGAAGCCGCCCACGCCGATCTGGCGCTGCGGCTGGCGACGCTGCGCCCGGTGGCGCTGGCCGATCTCGCCGCGCTGGAGGCCGATCTGGAGGCCAAGCTGCGCGGGGTCGGCACCGATCGTGACCGCGCCCGGCTGGCCGGCACCGGCTTTGCCGCCGGGGTCATCAAGAAGGCCCGCGGGCGCGGCGCGCTGCTGGATGCGCTGCTCACCGCCGA
>NZ_WMHO01000358.1 GCF_010994245.1 Sandarakinorhabdus rubra | reverse complement strand
GTGGCAAAGCTGGCGCGGTTCGGCACTGGGGCGCCGACAACGCCCGATTTTGCCGGCGGGCTGGCCGCGGTTGGCCCGGCCGCCATCAAGCTGGGCCAGGCGCTGGCGACGCGGCCCGACCTGATCGGGGTTGCCGCCGCGGCCGATCTCGCC
This sequence comes from Sandarakinorhabdus rubra, assembly GCF_010994245.1. Taxonomy (GTDB): domain Bacteria; phylum Pseudomonadota; class Alphaproteobacteria; order Sphingomonadales; family Sphingomonadaceae; genus Sandarakinorhabdus; species Sandarakinorhabdus rubra. The sequence goes on along the minus strand of NZ_WMHO01000358.1, from coordinate 1,281 downwards.
CGCCTGCAGGACGCGCTGCCCCCGGTGCCGTTCGGCAGCATCGAGCCGCAGCTGAACGCGGCCTGCGGCGGCGACTGGAAGACCGCCTTCGAATCGATCGAGGCCGAAGCGGTTGGCGCCGCCTCCATCGCGCAGGTGCACAAGGGCGTCACCAGCGATGGCCGCGCCGTGGCCATCAAGTTGCTGCGTCCCGGAATCGAGGCCGAGGTCGCCTCGGCACTGGCCACCTATGAATGGGGCGCGCGCCACCTCGAGACGCTGGGCGGCGAGTTTGCCCGGCTGCGGCCGCGCGCTGTCATCGCCACCTTCAGGGGCTGGATCGAGGCCGAGCTGGACCTGCGGCGCGAGGCCGCCAACGCCTCTGAACTGGGCGAGATCCTGGCCGGCGAACCGGATTTCGTGGTGCCGAAGGTCGATTGGCAGCGTTCCACTCGGCGGATGCTGGTGATCGACTGGATCGACGGGATCAAGCTGTCGAACACCGCCGCCGTGGCCGCCGCCGACTTCGACCGGCCCCATCTGGCCCGCGTGCTGGTCAACGGCTTCCTCGCCCAGGCCATCGCCAAGGGCTTTTTCCATGCCGATCTGCATCAGGGCAATCTGTTCCTGATCCCGGCCGGAAACGGCATTGACCATGCCCGCATCGGAGTGATCGATTTCGGCATCATGGGCCGCATCAACCGCCGGGCCCGCCTTTATCTGGCCGAGATCTTGTACGGGCTGGTGACCGGCAATTATGCCCGCGTTGCCGAAATCCATTTCGAGGCCGGCTATGTGCCGCCGCACCACAACCCGGCGGCCTTTGCCACCGCCCTGCGCGCTGTGGGCGAGCCGATCCGGGGCAGGCAGGCCCGCGAGATCTCGATCACCGATTTGCTGGAAGGCCTGTTCGCCATCACCCGCAGCTTCGACATGCCGGTGCAGCCGCACCTGCTGCTGCTGCAGAAGACGATGGTGATGGTGGAAGGCGTGGCGCTGACCATCGACCCCGATGTCAACATGTGGGAAGTGGCCGAGCCCTATGTGCGCGACTGGGTGCGCGACGAGATGGGCCCGGAAGCCCTGATTGCGGACGCGCTGGTGATGAATGCGCGCGCGCTCAGGCAATTGCCGCGCATCTTCCGGCAATGGGTGGCGGCCAATCCGATGCCCGGCGCCGCCCCGCCGCAGCCGCCGCTGCCGCCGCTGCCGGAACGCGGCGCGGGCTGGTCCACGCCGTGGCTGCTGCTGGCCGCCGGGCTGGGGGCGGCGGCCGTGCACCTGCTGGCCTGAACCGCGCTA
>NZ_WMHO01000357.1 GCF_010994245.1 Sandarakinorhabdus rubra | reverse complement strand
CCACCGGCCGCGCCGCGCCGCCGCTGGTGGAGCTGCGCATTGCCGATGGCGATGGCCCGGTGGGCGCCGCGCTGCCGGCGGGCACGGTGGGCGAAGTGTGCATCCGCTCGGTGTGCAACTGCCGGGGGTACTGGAACAAGCCCGACGCCACGGCCGCCGCCTTCGTGGGCGACGGCTGGTTCCGCAGCGGCGACCTCGGCTACATGGACGAGGACGGCTATCTGTTCATCGTCGACCGCAAGAAGGACATCATCATCCGCGGCGGCGAGAATATCAGCTGCCAGGAAGTGGAAGCCGCCATCTATGCGCATCCGGCGGTGGCAGAGGCCAGCGTGTTCGGCCTGCCCGACGAGCGGCTGGGCGAGATTGTCGGCGCCGTCGTCTATGCCAAGCCCGGCGAGCATCTCGACCCCGAGGCGCTCACCGACTTCCTGAAATCGGGCCTCGCCAGCTTCAAGATCCCCGCGAAGGTCTGGATGGCGAGCGAACAGCTCCCCAAGCTGGGATCGGCCAAGATCGACAAGGTCGCCCTCAGGAAGCATTATCGTGACGTCTGGGCTGGCAAAGCGGCCTGAGTCGGGAGGACGACCATGTTCAAGACCATGCTGGAAGGCACCCGCGACGACTGGATGCACATCGCCGCCGAGCACATGAAGCACCAGCGCTCCGCCGCGGCCGATCAGATCATCGACAGCCTGAAGCGCCTCGAGGCCATCGAGGTGGGCTTTGGCGCCAACCAGCTGGTCCACAGCCTGATGACCGCTACGCTGGCCCGCCGCGACGGCGCGACCGACGAGGAGGTGGTCGCCGCGCTGTGCCACGACATTGGCAAGCTGTTCAGCATCCCCAACCACGGCGCCATCGCCGGCGAGATGCTGAAGCCCTATGTGTCGGACGACATCTATCACGCCATCGTCCACCACCAGGATTTCCAGGGCCGTTATTATTACGAGCACCTGGGCAAGGATCCGAACGCCCGCGAGAAGTTCCGCGGCGAGCCGTGGTTCGCGATGGCGGAAAAGATCGTCGACCGCTGGGACGCGCCGGCCTTCGACCCGGACTATGACGTCGACAGCCTGGAAAGCTTCGAGCCGGAGATCCGCCGCGTGTTCGCGGCGCCCAGGCGGGGCATCTAGGCGGGGGATCTAGCGCCCGAAGCGCACCTGCACCGTTACCGCGCCCTGCGGCACGTCGGTGAGGCTGCTGGCAAAGGCCAGTTGCCGGTTCGGCCCCAGGCTGGCGGCCGGCGGCGGGATCGTCCAGTCGCGCATGGGGCTGCCATCCACCAGCAGCCGGGCGTTCATCGGCGGCACTGCCACGCGCGCTGCCGTGCGATTGGTGATGGTGCCGGTCACTTCCAGGATGGCACTGCCGCCGGGCAGCCGCGTCACCCGCCCGGCCAGCGCCACCTCCAGCGGCGGCTGTGCCGCCACCAGCTGCG
>NZ_WMHO01000356.1 GCF_010994245.1 Sandarakinorhabdus rubra | reverse complement strand
AGCGTTGACGGTGGTGACCACCAGCTGCGCGCCCGTTGGAGGCTCGGCCAGGGCCGCCAGCGCCGCCACCCGCTCGGCCGCGGCGCGCAGCGAGGGCGATGCGCGGTCATAGGGCAGGCAATCCCACGCGGGTAGCAGGATGACGCTGATCTCCGGCGCGAAATAACGCGCTGCCTCGGCGAGTTCGCGGGCCTGCGCCTCGTCGGCGGCGATGCACCAGGCCCGTCCATGACAAGCGCGCGCAGCATCGGCCAGCAGCCACGGCAGATAGCCGGCGGCACAGCGGGCCAGCGTCAACGGCCGCCGCGACGCCACGAAGCGCGCAACATCAATCATTTCAGAACATCGACATAATCAAGTTTCTTCAGGTTTTCCATCAAGCGGCCCTGATAACGCCCCGGCGGCTGCGCGGTGCCGAAGGCCCAGGCCAAAATGTCGACATCCTGTTCCTGCAGCAGTGCCTCGAACCAGGCCAGCGCCGCTTCGTCCCAGTCCGGGTGGTGGCGCGCGAAGAAGCCGCCGACCACCAGGTCAGCCTCCTTGGTGCCGCGATGCTCGGCGCGATAGCGCGCGCGCTTCAGGCGCTGGTCGAACGGGAGCGGCTGGTTGTCGTTCATGGGAGGCGCCTTCAAATGCCAAGCGCCGCGCGGGCGTTTCAAACAGCCGGCGCGGTGCTACAACCACCGCATAGCCATGCGCCCCGACATCCTCAACCCGTTGTTCGCCGAAGTGGCCAGCCTGAAGGGCGTCGGGCCGTCGCAGGTGCGGCAACTGGCCCGACTGAAGATCGCGCGGGTGATCGATCTGGCCTTCCACCTGCCGACCATGATGATCGAGCGCATGGCGGTGGACCGGCTGGACGAAACCCTGGTCGGCCGCCCGGTCATCGTGCCGCTGACCCCGGCGCGCTATGACCGCGGCGGCCCGCGCAGCCCGCTGCGCGTGGCAGCGGTTGACCGGGGCGGCCAGTGGGTGGACCTCACCTTCTTCGGCCAGACCGCCAACTGGGCGCAGACGCGGCTGCCGATCGGCGTTGAAAAGCGCATCGTCGGCAAGCTCGACCGCTATGGCCAGAAGCTCCAGATCGCCCATCCCGACGTGCTGGCGATGGAAAGCCCCGTGCCCACGGCGCGCGAGCCGGTCTATCCGCTGACCGAAGGGATGACCAACCGGCGCCTGGGGCAACTGGTGGCCGAAGCGCTGGCCCGGCTGCCGGCGATGGAAGAATGGATCGAGCCCAGCGTCATCGCCCGCCACGGCTGGCCAGGCTTTGCCGCGGCGCTGAACGCCGCGCACCGGCTGGAGGGGGGGCGCGACCGGCTGGCCTATGACGAACTGCTGGCCAATCAGCTGGCCCTGCTGCTGGTGCGGGCCGACACGCGCGGCCGGCGCGGGAGGGGGCTTTCGGGCGATGGCCGGCTGGTTGCACCCTTGCGTGCCGGCCTGCCGTGGCCGCT
>NZ_WMHO01000355.1 GCF_010994245.1 Sandarakinorhabdus rubra | reverse complement strand
GCAGGTCGCCGAGCTCGGCCCGCTGGTGCACGATATCTGCGCGGCCACCGCCGGGCGTGTCACCGCCATCGATTGCTACCGCACCGCCCGCATCGCGCGCATTGCCGGCGCCCCGATGGACAAGGGCGCCGGGATCGACCTGTTCTGCAAGGTGGGCGCGCGCGTTGCCGCCGGCCAGCCGCTCTATCGCATCCACGCCGCCGCGCCCGCCGGCCTTGCCTATGCCCGCGAGCTGGCCGCCGAGGACAATGGCTTCACGGTGCTGCCATGACTGCGACCCTCCACGCCTTTGCCGACGATGCTGCCCCGGCCGACCGGCTGGCGGCGGCGCTGGGCATCGCGTGCGCGCAGCTCGCCAGCCACCGCTTCCCCGATGGCGAGCAGCGGGTGACGGCAGCCGAAACCGCGCCGACCGCCCTCCTCTATCGCAGCCTCGCCGATCCGGATGCAAAGCTCGTCCAGCTGCTGCTGGCCGCCGATGCCCTGCGCCGGCGCGGGGCCACCCGCCTCGTGCTGGTCGCGCCCTATCTGCCCTACATGCGGCAGGACGCATCGTTCGCGCCCGGCGAGGCCGTCTCGCAGGCGGTGATCGGCCGGCTGATGGCCAGCAGCTTCGATGCGGTGCTGACGGTCGATCCCCACCTGCACCGCACGGCCGATCTGGCCCGGGTGCTGCCCGGCGCCATCAGCATCTCGGCGGCCGCCACCATTGCACAATCCCTGCAAGGCACCCTGCCTGCAGACACCGTGCTGATCGGCCCCGATGCCGAATCCGGCCCCTGGGTCGCCGCCATCGCCGCACCGCTTGGGCGGGAGTTTCGTGTCGCCACCAAGCAGCGCCACGATGATCGCCGCGTAACCATCACCGTGCCCCCCATCGGGCAGCGCAGCGCCTTCCTGGTTGACGACATGCTCTCCAGCGGCGGCACGCTGATCGAATGCGCCCGGCAGTTGCGTGCTGAAGGCGCCACGCTGGCGGGCGCGGCCGTCACCCACTGCCTTGCCGGCGCCGACGATCTGGCCAGGCTGGCCGCCGCCGGCATCACGCCGCTCATCGCCTGCGATTCCGTCCCCGGCCCGGCCGCCACCATCAGCCTCGCCTCAGCACTCGCTGCTGCCCTGCGCGCGCACGGCCTCGTCTGACGATGATCGCCGGTCTCAGTACGGCCGAGGCGGCGGCGCGGCTGGCCGCCAATGGCCCCAATGATCTGCCGCGCCCCGGCACCCGCGGCCTGCCGCGCATCATCATCGATGTGCTGAAGGAACCGATGCTGGCGCTGCTGCTGGCCGGCGGGATCGTCTATCTGCTGCTCGGCGAACGCGGCGAGGCGCTGGTGCTGGTCAGCTTTGCCGGCCTGTCGATCCTGATCACGGTGGTGCAGGAAGTGCGCACCGAACGCGCACTGGCCGCCCTGCGCGCGCTGGCGGCGCCGCGGGCGCTGGTGATCCGCGACGGCCAGC
>NZ_WMHO01000354.1 GCF_010994245.1 Sandarakinorhabdus rubra | reverse complement strand
GACGGCGCACGCACGTCCAGCCGGTCGGCGCGCTCGCGCGCGGCGCCGAGCTGGGCCTTGGCGACATTCACGCGGGCCAGGGCGCCATCGCGGGTGGCAACGCGCTGATCGATATCGGCGCGGCTGATGAAGCCCTTGGTCACCAGCGTTTCGGCGCGCGTCAGATTGGCCTCTGCCAGGCGGGCCTCGGCTTCGGCCTGGCGCACGGCAGCGACCAGCTGGGCGATTTCCTGTTCCTGCACCTGCCGGTCGAGCCGGGCGAGCACCTGGCCGGCGCCCACCCGCTGGCCGGGTTCCACCAGCACGCGGGTCACGCGGCCGCCTTCGCCCTGCACGCCGACTGGCTCATCGCGCTTGGCGGCGATGCTGCCCGGTGCAACGATGGTATCGGCGATCATCGTGGTGCCCGGCACCATCACGCTCACTTCAGGCAGGTTGCTCACGGCAGCCGGCGGCGGCGGTGCCGGAGCGAACGCCTTCCAGGCTCCAACGCCGGCCAGCGCCACGGCCAAAGCGATCAGCGCCGGCTTCAGCCAGCGGCGGCCGCCCCGCCCCGTCACGGTCTCTTCACCGCTCGGCGGAAACGGATACACGGCCGCTTCGGCGGCGTTGGGAAGGGCGTTGTGGGCGTTCATGGTCATCGATCCTCGGCGGTGGTGTATTATCGAAATACATCACCAAGCGCAAGTCATTCCTCTACATCAGGATGAAGGCAGCAAAAAGACAAATTTGAGTGTCACTCTATGCCCCGATGCCGCACGGCGCCGTTCAGCGTCGCGACAGCCCGAGGGCACCATATGGCCCGCCAGAAGACATCAGCCAGCCGCTCTGGCAAGATAGGCAATGTCGGTTAACAAAGGGATAGCAACCATGCGCCATCTGCCTCTTGCCGCCGCTCTCCTGGCCCTCGTCGCGATGCCTGCTCAGGCCCACGACCGCGCCCATGACCGAACCGCCGGCAGCGCGGGCGAGCCGATCCTGCTCAGCCTGTCGGCCGATGCCGAGGTGCGCCAGGCGCCCGACACGATCCGCTTCAATGCCGGTGTCGTCACCGATGCGCCCACCGCTGCGGCTGCCGTCGCTGCCAACGCCGCCCGCATGGCCGCCGTGGTTGCCGCCCTGAAGTCCGCCGGGGTGGCCGCCGCCGACATCCAGACCAGCAGCCTGTCGATCGCGCCGCAGTATCGCTATGAACAGGGGCAGGCGCCGGCGGTCACCGGTTATCAGGCGCGCAACAGCGTGACGGTCAAGAGCAGCAAACTGGCCGATGCCGGCAAGATCGTCGATGCCATCGTCAAGGCCGGCGCCAACGAGGTGAATGGCCCGATGTTCAGCCTCGCCGATCCGGAGGCCGCACTGAACGCGGCGCGCACCGCTGCCGTGGCCAAGGCGCGGGCGCGGGCGGCCGTCTATGCCGCCGCGGCCGGCCTGACTGTCAAGCGCATCGTTAGCCTCAGCGAGGCCGGCGCGCCGGC
>NZ_WMHO01000353.1 GCF_010994245.1 Sandarakinorhabdus rubra | reverse complement strand
ACAGCGCGACCCGCGCGCCGCTGGCCGCCAGCGCCCGGGCGATGGCGCTGCCGATGCCGCCCGAAGCGCCGGTCACCAGCGCGGTCATCCCCGAAAGATCGAACATCTCAAAGCTCCCTTGCAAGGGCTTCCACGCCAGACATGTCGCTGGCCGTCAGGGTTGGCACGTCGGGCGTGATGCGCCGGATCATGGGGCCCAGCACCTTGCCGCCCAGCTCGACAAAGCCGGTGACCCCCAATGCCGCCATGGCCAGCACCGATTCCCGCCAACGCACCGTGCCGCACACCTGCTCCACCAACAGGCGGCGGATCTCGGCCGGATCGGTGACCGGCGCGGCCGTGACATTGGCGACCAGCGGCACCGTGGGCGCCATGATCGGGGCCGCGTCCAGCGCCTCGGCCATGCGGTCGGCGGCTGGCTGCATCAGCGGGCAGTGGAACGGCGCGGAGACCGGCAGCAGCACGGAATGGCGGGCCCCTTTGGCCTTGGCGAGGTTCATGGCACGGGCCACCGCCTCGACATGACCGGAGACCACCACCTGGCCGTTGGCATTGTCGTTGGCCGCCGCACACACCTGGGTTCCCGCGGCTTCGGTGGCGATCGCGGTGACCGTCTCGAAATCAAGGCCGAGCAGCGCCGCCATGGCGCCGACGCCGGGCGGCACGGCGGCCTGCATCGCCTCGCCGCGCAGGCGCAGCAGCCGCGCCGTGTCGGCAAGGCCCAGGCTGCCGGCGGCACACAGGGCGGTATATTCGCCGAGGCTGTGCCCGGCGACAAACGCTGCCTTGTCGGCCAGCTTTATGCCAGCCTCGGCCTCCAGCACGCGCAGCGCGGCGATGCCGACGGCCATGATGGCCGGCTGGGCATTGGCGGTGAGGGTGAGGGTTTCTTCCGGCCCCTCCCACATCAGGCGCGACAGGCGCTCGCCCAACGCCTCGTCAACCTCTTCGAACACGGCACGGGCGGCGGGGCTGGCATCGGCAAGGCCGCGGCCCATGCCGACGGACTGGCTGCCCTGGCCCGGAAAAATGAAGGCGCGAATGGTCAGTCTCCCCTTTTCGTGGGCGTCTGCCCGCTGCAGTCGGAGAAACCGGAGGCCGCGGGACTGGCCGGGGCGATAGGCGCTTCATCGCGCGCGCGCAACCATGTGCCGCCGCCGGGGCCATTTGCCCCGTTGCACGCGCGCGACAATTGGTTATGGGCTGCTCCCCGCTTTGGGAGGAGGCATCAGGGGATTCGCGGCGCGCTGGCGCCGGAGTCGTCGTGCGTCTCCCGGCTTCGGGACAGGAACAGCCAAGGATACCCCATGTCGCGCACGAAGATGATGAACGCCCGCCTGCTGATCGCCGCCGCCGCTGTCGCCGGCCTTGCCGCTGCCAGCCCGGCACTGGCCGCCGTGTCGCAAGCCGTGGGCAAGGCCCTCAACGATGCCCAGGCTGCCGCCAAGTCGCGCAACGCCGCGGGCGTGCAGGCCGCCAT
>NZ_WMHO01000352.1 GCF_010994245.1 Sandarakinorhabdus rubra | reverse complement strand
CGCCGATGGCGCCACACGCACGCTTGCGATCCCCGGCCTGCCCGGCTTCTCGCCCACCGATGCGGCGCCGCTGCCCGATGGCCGGTTGCTGCTGCTGCACCGGCTGTACAACGGCGTGTCGAACGCGGCGGCGATCACGCTGGTCGATCTCCCGGCCATCAGGGCCGGCCGGCCTGCGCCGGGGCGCCTCCTTGCCCGCTGGGGCCGCGAAGGGCCGTGGCCGGTGGACAACATGGAAGGGCTGGCGCTGACTCGCGAGCAGGGGCAGCCGGTGCTCTATGTCGTATCGGACAACAATTTCTCAGGCCTGCAGCGCACGCTGCTGATGCGGCTGGTGATCGCGGCGCCGCTGGACGGCCAAATGCCCTGAACAGCGAAGGGGCGGCGCCGGTTGCCCGGCGCCGCCCCTTTCAGAGCCACTCTGATCGCGCCCTCAGGCGGCGGCCAGCTTCTTGGCGATTTCCTTCTTCAGCTTGACGCAGCGGTCCGACAGCTGCTCGTCGCGGGTCTTCAGCAGCCAGTTGTCGAGGCCGCCGACATGCTCGACCGAACGCAGCCCGTTCATCGAGACGCGCAGGCGCACCGAGCGACCCAGCGCATCCGAGATCAGCGTCACATGCTGCAAGTTGGGCAGGAAGGTGCGCTTGGTCTTGTTGTTGGCATGGGACACGTTGTGGCCGATCTGGCGGCCCTTGGCGGTCAGTTCGCAAACGCGCGACATGGCGGAAACGTCCTTGATCGAAGTGCGGTCGGTGAAAATCGAATCTGTGAACGCGGCAAGCCCTGCAATGAGGGCGTATCGCAACAGGGGGCGGCGCATAGCCCAGCATCGCCGGCACGTCAACCGTCGCAGGGCGCAGATGGACTGCTGCATTGGGGGCTGGACGTGGCCATTCACACATGCAAGTTTTTGTTCATGCCCTGGTTCGCCATACATTGCATCGACCGCCCGGATTCGGCCGAACTGCGCGCCGAGAACCGGCCCGCCCATCTGGCGCACGTCAATGCCCACAAGGACAAGGTGCTGGTCGCCGGGCCGCTGCTGCGCCCCGATGGCCGCACGATGGGCTCGCTGCTGATCATGGAGTTCGATGATCGCGACGCGGCGATCGCCTTTGCCAACGCTGATCCCTATCATCTGGCCGGGCTGTTCGAGAGCCGGTCGGTGACGAACTGGCATAAGGTGCTGCCGTAAGGCGGGCGCGCAAATAGCGGAGCTATTTGCCGACTCCGCCACGGCCGGCCGGCGATCAAAATACCCGGCTCTCTAGCCGGGTTTTTCGTGGGTCGTCCGACGGCGTGGCTTTGCCACGCCGCTCTGTCCTTTCAGTATCAAGTCAAAACAGAAAGAAGAGGAAAGAGCGTGGCAAAGCCACGCCGTCGAAGCTGTTCTGCCGGGCAGAGGCCCGGCAGCCAGCCCGGCCGGCCTTGCGCGAGACCGCGCGCGGCCCGCGCGCTGGCCGCGCTACAGCACGAGCCC
>NZ_WMHO01000351.1 GCF_010994245.1 Sandarakinorhabdus rubra | reverse complement strand
CCGCCGCGCCCGCCGATCGCTGACCAGGCCGGAAAAGCGTTGCGCGTCGAACAGGCTGCCGGTGGCTACGGGCGCCGGCACCGGCGCCGCCGGCAGCGTGGGCGGCAACGGCCGCAGCTTCGGCGCGGCCATGGCCGGCGCAGCCAGCACCAGGGCGAGCGCAGCCAACCTAGACATTCTGCACCACGTAACGGCTCATCTCGTCGGCGGCGTTGATCACCTTGGAATTGATCTCATAGGCGCGCTGCGTCTCGATCATGTCGACCAGTTCCTGCACGCTCGACACGTTGGAGCCTTCCAGCATGCCCTGGCGCAGCTGGCCCATGCCCTGCTGCCCCGCCACACCCAGCGTGGCCGGGCCGGAGCCGGCGGTCTCGCGATAGAGATTGTCGCCCACCGGCATCAGCCCGGCCGGATTGAGGAAGCGGGCCAGCTGCACCTGCCCCACCTCCACCGGCGCCGCCTCGCCGGCGACCTGCGCCGTCACCGTGCCATCCGGTGCAATCACGATCTGGGTGGCGCCATCGGGGATGACCAGCGGCTGCGCCAGGCGGAGGCCGGAGGCGGTCACCAGTTCGCCGGTGGCCGACAACTTGAAGCCGCCATCGCGTGTGAAGCCCTGCGAACCATCCGGCAGCTGGATGGCGAAGAAGCCGGCGCCGTCGATGGCGAGATCGAGGGCATTGTCGGTCTGCAGCAGCGTCCCCTGCGCGTGGATGCGCTCGGTCCCCACCACCCGCACGCCGGTGCCGGTGCCAAGCCCGGTGGCATATTGGGTGTCGGCCCCGCTGGCGGCGCCGGGGTTGCGATCGTCCTGGTACATAAGCGTCGCAAAGCTGGCGCGGTCGCGCTTGAAGCCGGTGGTGGCGACGTTGGCGAGATTGTTGGAGATCGTCTTCATGCGCTGGTCGAGCGCGTCGAGACCGGATCGGGCGATATGGAGCGCGGTCGTCATCCTCAGTCTCCTCAATTGTCGCGGCGCAGCAGGCGGCTGCCCTGTTCGTCCATCTCCTGCGCCAGCCGCAGCAGCCTGGCGTTGATCTCGAAGCCGCGCTGTTCCTCGACCAGTTCCACCAGCGCCTGCGCGGTGGAGACATTGGCGCTTTCCAGCGCGCCCGCGGTCAGCCGCGCTGCCGGGTCGGCGGGCAGGGGGTTTTCGGGCAGGAACAGGCCGTCATCCGTCTTGTCGCGCGGGTCGAGGCCGCTGCCGTCCACCAGCTTCAGCCGGCCCACAGGCACCACGCCATCGGGCAGGGCGGCGGACACCGTGCCATCATCGCCGATGGTCAGCGGTGCGCCGGGCGGTGCCGACAGCGGTGCGCCGCCGGCATCCAGCACCACGCGGCCATCACCGGTGGTAATGAGCCCGGCCGGCGAGACCTGGAGATCGCCGCGCCGCGTGTAGGCCTCGCGCGGCTGGCCATTCAGCACCGGCCCCTGCACGGCCAGCCAGGCATCGCCGGCCAGCGCCACGTCCAGCCC
>NZ_WMHO01000350.1 GCF_010994245.1 Sandarakinorhabdus rubra | reverse complement strand
CTGCCCGCCGCGCTGCGTGCGCTGCTGTCACAGGTGCCGGGCCAGATACCGCCGCCAGGCGCTGCTGAGCGGCAGGACCCAGCGGCGCCCGCCCAGCCCACGGGCCGCGTGATCCTCCACCTCGGCTGCGTGCAGCCGGCGCTGCGCTCAGGAATAGACGATGCCGCGGTGCGTCTGCTCACCCGCCATGGGCTGGAGGTGATCATCACCCGCGAGGCCGGCTGTTGTGGCGCGCTGCATCAGCACCTGGGCCAGGAGGACGCCGCCGCCCGGCGCCAGGCCGCAACATTGGCCGAATGGCGCAGCGTTGGCCCGGTGGACGCCATCCTCACCACCACCTCGGGCTGCGGCCGCACCATGAAGGCCTGGGCCGATCCACTGGCCGCCCGGGTGCGAGACATCAGCGAGTATCTCGCCACCCTGCCGCCGCTGCCCAGCCGCATCGCGCCCGGTATGGCGGTGGCCTGGCACAATCCCTGCTCACTGCAGCACGGGGTGCGCAGCACAGCAGCGCGAGCCCTGCTGGAACAGGCCGGCTTTGCCGTGCGCGAGCTTGGCGAGGCGCACATCTGCTGCGGATCGGCCGGGACCTATGCCCTTTTGCAGCCGGACCTTTCCGGCCAACTGAAGGCGCGCAAACGTGCCCACATCGAGGCCACCGGCGTGGGCATTTTGGCCAGCAGCAACATCGGCTGCCTCACCCAGCTCGCCGGCCCCGGCTTGCAGGCGGTGCATGTCGTTGAACTGCTCGACTGGGCCAGCGGCGGGCCGGCTTGCATCACGGAACCGGAAAGGGTGCAATGATGGGTAGTATGGAGGCGAGACCATGTTGACACGGCGAACCCTCATCGGCGCCATACCGTTGCTGACGCTCGGCGCGCGTGCCGACGCTGCAGAGGGAGCGCCCTTCGTGCCCGCCGATTTCGCGGTGCCGGTGCTGGCCGGAGGCGATGGCTTCAAGCTGGTGCCGCTGGGCCCGCCGTTGGTGCGGGTTGATTATGATGCCTACATGTCCTCCATAGCGCATCTGCAACAGACGTTCACGCGCAGCACCGACTGGCCGCACCCGGGCGTCACTGCCGCCGATGCCGTGAAGGACATGGAAAACGAAGCCGAGCGCTTCCGCAATCGCCAATCCTTTGCCTATGCCGTCCTCACGCCCGACGGCGCCCGCGAACGCGGCTGTGTCTACGTCGCGCCCAGCAAGGTGCCGGGCTTCGATGCCGTGGTCAGGCTGTGGGTGACCAAGGCCGAACATGACGCCGGCTTTGACGCCGCGCTCTATGCCTGGGTCCAGGACTGGCTGCGCAGCCGCTGGCCGTTTGCGAGCGTCGCCTATCCCGGCCGCGCCATCGACTGGGCGCGCTGGGATGCGCTGGTGGCGGCCGCCAAATAGGTCTCCGGTCAGGCCGGCTGCGGTGCGTGCGGATCGGCAACGCGGGTGAGCCGCGCCAGCAGCGCCAGCGCGCCGGGAATGGCGGACAGGCCGGCCATGGCAGC
>NZ_WMHO01000035.1 GCF_010994245.1 Sandarakinorhabdus rubra | reverse complement strand
GGGCGCTGTCGTGGCCGACGATGGCGGCAAAGCGCCCCTGCCAGCCCAGCGCCGCGATCAACGCCTCGGCCAGCCGGGTCGGCTTGTTGGTGCAGATCGCGGCCGCCACGCCGGCATCGGCCAGCGCATCGAGCGCCTGTTCGACGCCATCGAACGGACGCGAGGCGACCGCGATGTTGGCGGCATAATGAGCAAGGAACTGCGGCATCGCCGGTTCCACCAAGTCGGGACGCGGCTCCCCGGTGGCGGCGAGCCCGGCGCTCACCAATGCACGGGCACCATGCCCCACCAGGTGGCGCACGTGTTCGACCGGCAGCGGCGGCCGGCCCAGCGTGGCCAGCACGTGGTTCATGGCGCCGGCAAGATCGGGCGCGGTGTCGACGAGGGTGCCGTCGAGATCGAACAATATGGTGCGGGGCAGGGTCACGAAGCTGCCGTGGTGCCAGAGAGATGTTGCAGTATTGCGATGTCTCCTCGTGGGCCGAGCGGCGCCACTTTGCAAGCCTCGCGCCTTGTGGCAGGGCAGCGCAAGTGAGCATCCCGCCCTCCCCGCCGCGCGCGGACTTTGCCGCCATCATCCTGGCCGCCGGCCAGGGCACGCGCATGAAATCGGCTCGCCACAAGGTCCTGCACGAGATTGCCGGCAAGCCGATGCTGCGCCACCTGATGGACAGCCTGGCCAGTCTCGCACCGGCGCGCACCGTGGTGGTCGCGGGTGCGCTGAGGGATCAGGTCGAAGCCGAGGTGGGCAACCGCGCCGCGGTCGTGCTGCAACAACCGCAACTGGGCACCGGCCATGCCGTGAGCCAGGCCGAGGGCGCCCTGACTGGCTTCGATGGCCCGGTGCTGATCCTTTATGGCGACGCGCCGCTGGTGCCAGCTGCCACCATGGCCCGGCTGCTGGCGGCGCTGGCCGATGACGTGGCGGTGGCGGTGCTCGGCTTCCGCCCGGCCGATCCGGGACGCTATGGCCGCATCATCGCGGATGATGACGCCATCCGGAAGATGGTCGAGTTCAAGGACGCCAGCGCCGACGAACGCGCCGTCGGCCTCTGCAATAGTGGCCTGATGGCGGTGCGTGGACCAGACCTGTTCGCGCTGCTCGCCCGTGTGACCAACGACAATGCGGCCGGCGAGTATTATCTGCCCGATATCGTCGGGCTGGCCATCGCTGACGGCCGGCGCTGCACGGTGATCGAAACCGATCCCGACGATGTCGCCGGGGCCAACGACCGCGCCGAACTGGCGGCGCTCGAGGCGATCTTCCAGCGCCGCCGCCGCGCCGAACTGATGGCAGCGGGCGTGTCCATGCAGGCGCCAGACACCGTGTTCCTGGCCGCCGACACCGAGATTGCCGCCGACGTGACGATCGAACCCTTCGTGGTGTTCGGCGCGAACGTGCGCATCGCCAGCGGCGCCCGCATCCGCGCCCACAGCCATATCGAGGGCGCGGTGATCGGCGAGGGCTGCGAGGTGGGGCCATTCGCCCGGCTGCGCCCCGGCACCGTGCTGGGCAGGGCTGCGAAGGTCGGCAATTTCGTCGAGACCAAGAAGGCCGCATTGGGCCCCGGCGCCAAGGCCAACCATCTCACCTATCTGGGTGACGTGACCGTGGGTGCCAACGCCAACATCGGCGCCGGCACCATCACCTGCAACTATGACGGCTTCTTCAAGTATCAGACCATCATTGGCGCCGGCGCCTTCATCGGATCGAACACCGCGCTGGTGGCCCCCGTGACGATCGGCGACGGCGCCATGGTGGGCGCCGGCAGCACCATCACCGGCGACGTGGCGGCCGATGCGCTGGCACTGGTGCGCCCCGAACAGACGCAAAAGGCCGGATGGGCAGCGCGCTTCCGGCGGCTGCAGCTGGCGAAGAAGGGCAGCTAACATGTGCGGGATCATCGGCATCGTGTCGCGCGAGGCGGTGGCCGACCGGCTGATCGATGGCCTCAAGCGGCTGGAATATCGCGGTTACGACAGCGCCGGCATCGCTACCATCCATGATGGCATCATGGACAGGCGGCGGGCGCCGGGCAAACTGGTGAACCTCGCCCGCGAGGTGGCGGCCCATCCCCTGCCCGGCGCCATAGGCATCGCCCACACCCGCTGGGCCACCCACGGCGCGCCCACCACCGGCAACGCCCACCCGCATGCCACCGCCAATGTCTGCCTCGTTCACAACGGCATCATCGAGAATTTCAAGCCGCTGCGCGCCGAGGTGATCGCCGCCGGCTGCCATCTGGAATCGGACACCGACAGCGAGGTTGTGGCGCACCTGATAGAGCTGGCGCTGGCGCGTGGGGCGTCGCCCGACGAGGCGGTGGCGCAGACGCTCGACAGGCTGCACGGCGCCTTCAGCTTTGCCATCCTCTTCAAGCAGCATCCCGGCCTGCTCTATGGCGCCCGGCGCGGCTCGCCGCTGGTGGTGGGCCAGGGCGATGGCGAGATGTTCCTTGGCTCCGACGCGCTTGGGCTGGCACCCTTCACCAGCCGCATCGCCTACCTGGAAGAAGGCGACTGGGTGCGGCTGAGCGCCGACGACGTGACGATCTTTGATGCTGCCGGAGGCCGCGTGGAGCGGCCGTTCATCACCTCCTCGGCCAGCGCCGCAGTCATCGAGAAGGGCAACCACCGCCATTACATGGAAAAGGAAATCCACGAGCAACCGATCGTGGTGGCGCAAACGCTGGGCGCCTATGTCGATCCGCTGGCCGAAACGGTGGCGCTGCCGGCGATGCCGTTCGATCTGGCCAGCGTGAAGCGCGTGCAGATCGTGGGCTGCGGTTCGGCGCTGCTGGCCGGCCAGGTCGCCACCTACTGGATCGAGGCGCTGGCGCGGGTGCCGACGAGCATCGAGAACGCATCGGAATATCGCTATCGCGACCCGGTCTACGAAGAGGGCGGCCTGTGCCTGTTCATCAGCCAGTCGGGCGAGACGGCGGATACGCTGGCGGCGCTGCGTCATGCCAAGGCCGGCGGGCAGATGGTGGCAGCTGTCGTCAATGTCGACACCTCCACCATGGCGCGCGAGACGCAATTGTTGCTGCCCACCCACGCCGGGCCGGAAGTGGGGGTGGCCTCCACCAAGGCCTTTACCTGCCAGCTCGCGGTGCTGGCGGCCTTTGCCATCGCGCTGGGCAAGGCCAAGGGCCGCGTTCCGGCCGCCGAGGAAGCCCGGCTGGTGCAGCTTCTGGAACAGGTACCGGCCGCCATGAACGCCGCGCTGGGTGCGGAAGCCGACATTCTTGCGCTGGCCCCTGCCCTCTCTCGCGCCCGAGACATCCTGTATGTCGGGCGCGGGCCGGATTATCCGATGGCCCTCGAAGGCGCGCTGAAGCTGAAGGAAATCAGCTATATCCACGCCGAAGGCTATGCCGCCGGCGAGCTGAAGCACGGGCCGATCGCGCTGATCGACGAGCATGTGCCGGTGATCGTCATCGCGCCGTCGGGCCCGCGCTTCGACAAGACCGTGTCCAACATGCAGGAGGTGATGGCGCGCGGCGGCCGGGTGGTGCTGCTATCCGATGCGGCCGGCGTGGCGGCGCACGGCGCCGGCACCACGGCGGCGATCACCCTGCCCACGGTCGATCCATTCATCAGCCCGCTGGTCACCGCCGTGCCGGTGCAGCTGCTCGCCTATCATGTCGCCGTGGCCAAGGGCACCGACGTCGACCAGCCGCGCAACCTCGCCAAGTCGGTGACGGTCGAGTGAGTTACCGGGCCTTCAGCCGGGCCGCATAGCTCTTGCGGAACTTGGCCAGCTTGGGGCCGACCACGGCCACGCAATAGCCGTTCTTGCTGCCATTGTTCTCGAAATAGCGCTGGTGATAGGCCTCGGCCGGCCACCACGGCGCGTTGGGTTCGATCGTGGTGACGATGGGGTTGTCCCAGCTCGCCTGATTGCGGGCAATCGCGGCCTCGGCCTCGCCGGCCTGGACGCCATTCTGCGGGAAGATCGCCGAGCGATACTGGGTGCCGACATCAGCGCCCTGGCGGTTGAGCGTCGTCGGATCGTGGGTGTGGAAGAAGATGTCGAGCAGCTCGGCGAATGTAATTTGCGAACTGTCGAACACAATCCGCACCGCTTCGGCATGGCCGGTGCGGCCGCTGCACACCTGTTCGTAAGTGGGCTGCGCCACGGTCCCGCCAATATAGCCCGATTCCACCGATTCCACGCCAACCAGCTCGTTGAACACGGCCTCAGTGCACCAGAAGCAGCCACCAGCAATTATTGCCACATCATGTGCCATTTCATGTCCCTTCTGCCGATAGAGCGCGCAATCGCGTCATGGTTAATATTGCCGCGTTGTCAGGGCAAATTGTGCTGACTATATACAATATCATCGGCCTGTTTCCTCCCCCCGATAAGCCGACCATCGGTCAGCGGCAAGGGTGGAGGGTGCGGGCGCAGCGTCGCGGGCAGTCGGCGATGTTGGGGGCATGAGTGTGGGACGAATTGACGACGTGCAGGCGTTCGTGCGTGCCGTGCGCACCGCACCGACCCTGACCGACATCGGCCTGGTGCTGCGTGACGCCACGCGCGCCTTCCAGTTCGATCATTTTGCCCTGGTGCAGCGGCTGGGCAGCGGCAACCAGCTCGGCCCCGTGCAGCTGAGCGACTTTCCCGATGCGTGGGTCGAACAGCTGCTCGGCCAGGGCCGGATGATCGATGATCCCGTGCTGATGGCCTGCGAGCGGCGGGTGACCCCATTCGCCTGGAGCACCCTGCCCGAGCTGATGCCGATGAATGCGCGCCACCACCATTACATGGCCGCTGCCCGCGCCGCTGGCCTGGTGGATGGCTATACGGTGCCCATCCACGTGCCCGGCCAGGCATCCGGCCTGGTCAGCTTCGTGACGGCCGGCAAACAGCCGCTGCCATCGCCCTCGCTGCCGGCCGCGCAATATCTGGCCTGCTTTGCCTTCGAGGCAACACGCCGGTTGAAGCTGGCTGCCGTGGAAGCCGGCCATGCACCGCGCCTCACCCAGCGCCAGCGTGACTGCCTGGTGCTGGCGGCGCGTGGCAAGTCCACCTGGGTGGCCGGCCAGCTTCTCGGCCTGTCGGAGGCCACGGTCCACAAGTATCTGGAAGCCGCCAAGCAGCGCTTCGGCGTCTCCACCCGCACCGAGCTGGTGGTGCGCGCCCTCTACGACGGGCAATTGTCGTTCGAGGAAGTGATGCGCCGGGACAGCTGACGCCGGCGCTGGCTCCACTGTCATGGCAAGGTGACCGGGCAGGGTGACAGGGCGAAATCCGGCTGATAAGCCATGTCCGGAACGGGGCCGCCAGACGCCCCAGGCGGGAGAGGCGATGGCTGACGCGGACGGCGGGCAGGCTGAAGTCGTGCAGACGGCGGAACCGGCACAGGGCGAGATTGCCAGCGCGCCCGGCATGCCGCCGGTGGGCGGTGCCTATGCCTGGTATGTGCTGGCCCTGCTGGTGCTCGTCTATGTGATGAACTTCATCGACCGGCAGATCCTGTCGATCCTGGCTGAAGACATCAAGCGCGACCTCGACCTCACCGACGCCCAGCTCGGTTTCCTCTATGGAACGGCCTTTGCCGTCTTCTACGCGCTGTTCGGCGTGCCGATCGGCCGGCTGGCCGACAACTGGGTGCGCACCCGCCTGCTCAGCCTTGGCCTCACCCTGTGGTCAGGCATGACCGCGATGTCGGGGCTGGCCGGCAGCTTCACCCAGCTCAGCCTTGCCCGTATCGGCGTCGGCGTTGGCGAGGCCGCCGCCGGCCCGTCGGCCTATTCGATGATTTCGGACTGGTTTCCGAAAGCCCGGCGCGCCACCGCGCTCTCCATCTATGCTGCCGGGCTGTATCTGGGCGGCGGTGTCTCGCTGCTGATCGGCGCGGTCATCGTGCAGGGCTGGAACCAGCGCTACCCCGAGGGCGGCCCGCTGGGGCTGGTCGGCTGGCAGGCGGCGTTCATGGCGGTGGGCATTCCCGGCCTGCTGCTGGCGCTGTGGGTGGCAACACTGATCGAACCGCAGCGCGGCCGCGCAGATGGCCTGCCGCCGCCGGCCAAGCTGCCCGGCCGCACCATCATCCGCAATTTCCTCGCCGACATGGCCAGCGTGATCCCGCCCTTTACCCTCGTCAATATGGCGCTGCTCGGCCGCCGCGCCCTCATCGAGAATGTGGCGGTGCTGCTGTTGGTGGCCGGTTTGGTGGCGGCACTGGTGATCGGCACCGGCGAGGTGCCGCAGTTCCTCGCCGTCGGCACCGGCCTCTATGCGGTGATCAGCTGGGCGCAGTCGATCCGGCACCGCGACCGGCCCACTTATGCGATGATCTGGGGCACCCCGGCCTTCGTGCTCACCATCCTGGGCTTCGGCAGCATCAGTTTCGTGGGCTATTCGGTTGGTTTCTGGGCGGCACCCTATGCCATGCGCACCTTTGTCGAGCCGGCGCTGGCCAGCGGCGCTCCCGTGCCCTGGTATGGCACGCGCGAAGCCGTGGCCTTCATCCTGGGCGGCGGCGGCGCGTTGGGCGGCTTTGCTGGCACCATCCTGGGCGGCGTGCTGGGCGATGCCGCCAAGCAACGCCATCCATCGGGCCGCATCATCGTCGGCGCGCTGGCCACGCTGGTGCCGGCGCCGTTCATCTGGTTCCAGTATACCACCACCGATCTGGCCACATTTTTCTTGTGCTTTGCCCCCACCACGGTGTTCGGCGCCATGTATGTCGGCGTGGCGGCGGCCACCACGCAGGATCTGGTGCTGCCGCGCATGCGCGGCGCCGCCACCGCCACCTTCTTCATCGGCACCACCCTGTTCGGCCTCGGGCTGGGGCCATGGTTCACTGGCTTCGTCTCCAAGCTCACCGGCAGCCTCGGCACTGGCGTGCTGGCGCTGCTGCTGATGGCGCCGTTCACGTGTCTCACCCTCTATCTCGTCTACCGCTGGCTGCCCAAGGCCGAGGCCAGCCGCCTCGACCGCGCCCGCGCCGCCGGCGAGCCCATTTAAGGAGCATTCGATGAAGATCGATCAGCTGTTCAGCGTTGCCGGCAAGAGGATCGTGGTGACCGGCGGCAGCCGCGGCATTGGCGAGATGATCGCCCGTGCGCTGGTGGACAATGGCGCCGAGGTGATCATCACCAGCCGCAAGGCCAGCGACTGCGAGGCGCTGGCGGCCGCGCTCGGCCCGGCTTGCGTCGCGATCCCGGCCGACCTGTCGCAGATGGCCGAGATCGAGCGCTTTGCCGCCGCAGTCGCCGCCCGCTTCCCCCGGCTCGACGTGCTGTTCAACAATGCCGGAGCCAGCTGGGGCGCCGGCATCGACGAGTTTCCCGAAGTGGGCTGGGACAAGGTGATGGACCTCAACGTCAAGTCGGTCTTCTTCCTCACCCAGAAACTGCTGCCGCAGTTGGAAGCCGCCGCCAGCGCCGCCGCCCCGGCCAAGGTGATCAACATCGGTTCGATCGACGGCCAGCATGTCTCTGATCTGGAGACCTATAGCTATGCCGCGTCCAAGGCCGGCGTTCTGCACCTCACCCGCATGATGGCCAAGTTCCTCGGCACCCGCCATATCACCGCCAACGCCATCGCGCCGGGCTTCTTCCCCTCGAAGATGACCGCCGGCATCGCCGAGGAGTTTCGCGAGGCCTTCCGCGCCGCCACACCATTGCAGCGCTGGGGCAATCCCGACGACATGGCCGGGGTGGCGCTGTTCCTGGCCAGCCGCGCCTCGGCCTTCATGACGGGCGCGGTGGTCACGGTTGACGGCGGCTATGCCACCACTGTCTGATCGAGCCGCGGCGCATGGGGAAAATGCCGGTGGCGCGCCGGGGGCAAAAGGCGCATGGACAGCGCGTCCGCCTGGGTGTCCTGCTCGGTATCCAGCGGGCGCGACCGCATGCGGGGATCAGACGTGAAGAAGGTTGAAGCCGTCATCAAGCCATTCAAGCTCGATGAAGTGAAGGAAGCGCTGCACGAGGTGGGCGTTTCCGGCATCACGGTGACAGAGGCCAAGGGCTTCGGCCGCCAGAAGGGCCACACCGAGCTGTATCGCGGCGCCGAATATGTGGTGGACTTCCTGCCCAAGGTGAAGCTGGAGGTTGTCGTGGACGACGACCAGGTGGAACGCGTGGTGGAGGCCATCACCAACTCCGCCCGCACCGGGCGCATCGGGGACGGCAAGATTTTTGTTTCCCCCATTGAAATGGCAGTCCGGATCCGCACAGGCGAGCGTGACAGCGACGCGATCTGAGACTAAATCCCCGTCCATCGTCCGCATTCACAACAGAGGGAACAGCCCCATGGCCACCGCTGCCGACATTCTTGCAACCATCAAGGACAAGGAGATCGAATGGGTCGATCTCCGCTTCACCGACCCCAAGGGCAAGTGGCAGCACCTGACAATGGTGTCCTCGGTGATCGACGAGGACATGCTGACCGACGGCTTCATGTTCGACGGCTCGTCCATCGCCGGCTGGAAGGCGATCAACGAGAGCGACATGATCCTGAAGCCGGATCTGGACGCGACCTACATCGATCCCTTCTCGGCCACGCCGATGATGATCCTGATCTGCGACATCGTCGAGCCCTCGACCGGCCAGCTCTATGGCCGTGATCCGCGCTCCACCGCCAAGCGCGGCGAGGCGTATCTCAAGGCCACCGGCATCGGTGACACCGTCTATGTTGGCCCCGAAGCCGAGTTCTTCGTGTTCGACGATGTGCGCTTCGGCCTGGGCTACAACGAAGGCTTCTTCCACCTCGACGACATCGAGCTGCCGACCAACAGCGGCCGCACCTACGAACAGGGCAACATGGCCCACCGGCCGCGCGCCAAGGGCGGCTATTTCCCGGTGGCCCCGGTCGATTCGGCCGTGGACCTGCGCGCCGAGATGGTGGCGACCATGCTGGAAATGGGCCTGCCCTGCGACAAGCACCACCATGAAGTGGCCAGCGCCCAGCATGAACTGGGCCTGACCTATGGTACGCTGGTGGAAACCGCCGACCGCATGCAGGTCTACAAGTACGTGGTCCACCAGGTCGCCCATGCCTATGGCAAGACCGCGACCTTCATGCCCAAGCCGATCAAGGACGACAACGGCAGCGGCATGCACACGCACCTTTCCATCTGGAACGGCAAGACGCCGCTGTTCGCCGGCGACCAGTATGCCGGCCTGTCGGAAACCGCGCTGTTCTTCATCGGCGGCATCATCAAGCACGCCAAGGCCTGCAATGCCTTCACCAATCCCGGCACCAACAGCTACAAGCGGCTGGTGCCCGGCTTCGAGGCACCGGTGCTGCTGGCCTATTCCAGCCGCAACCGTTCGGCCTCGTGCCGGATTCCCTATGGCACCGGTGCCAAGTCCAAGCGCGTCGAAGTGCGCTTCCCCGACGCCCTGGCCAACCCCTATCTTGCATATACCGCGCTGCTGATGGCCGGCCTCGACGGCATCGAGAACCGCATCCACCCCGGCCCGGCCATGGACAAGAATCTCTATGACCTGCCGCCGCGCGAACTGAAGAAGGTGCCGACCGTGTGCGCCTCGCTGCGTGAAGCCCTCGCCGCGCTCGACAAGAGCCGGGCGGTGTTCACCAAGGGTGGCGTGTTCACAGACGACCAGATCGATTCGTACATCGAATTGAAAATGGAAGAGGTGCAGCGCTGGGAAATGACCCCGGCCCCGGTCGAGTTCGACATGTATTACAGCGCCTAAGCAGAGCTCACGAACAAAATCTTAACCGGTGAAAGGCCGGCGGGACATGGCTCCCGCCGGCCTTTTCCGTTCTGCGCTGCACGATTTTGATTGTGTTCTCTGTCAAACACTACAAGGTCCGCTCGCAAAACATGGGGGGATTTTGATGAAGCGTTTCTTGTTGCTGTCTGTCATGATGACAGGCCTGGCTTTGCCGGCGGATGCCACGACGCCATTCAGGTCCACTGTCTTCTCGCACGCGGTGGTGGCCTATTGCCCAACCGCGGCAGGCTTCGGTTCCTGCCCCAACACCGGACAGGCGGGCTACCCCTATCAGCCGAGCGGACTGCAGAGCTATGATGAGAGTTATGCCGGGGTCAGTCTCGGCACCAGTTCAATGTCGGTTGCCAACGTGCCATCGTCTGGGACGGCCACTGCCACAGTGGTCCGCAATGAATCAGGCCTGTTTCCCACCCTGAAGGCCGGCTCCTTCATCGAGACCACCTCTGAGGGGGCAAAAAGTTCGGGCTTCGGCACAGTCGGGACCCGCTATGCGCTGACCTACAACGGCACGGAGGCCGTGCCGTTGTCACTGGTTGGCGATGTCGATTTCGAACTGCGGTTTCCGTCGAACAGTGGCTATCCGGCGGCTATGGCTTCGTCGAATCTTACTTGGTGATCGCGGCACCGTCCGTGTTTGGTCCAGGCCCAGTCAATGTCAGCACTCTGGCATGCGGAATGAGCGGCATTGTCGCTTCGTCCCGATCCTACACGCAAGTCCTCGGCACCAGTGTCAGTGGCAACACCCAATCGCGGGTGGCCACTCTTGACGTGTCGACCGGGTGCGATGGCAACCAGGTTATGCTGAACCCGGGTGACCAGTTCTATGTCTTTGCGGCACTTACGGCCTACGCTCAGCGTGGCGCCAGCGCCGATGCCACCAACACTTTCCTGATCGACTTTGCATCATCCACGCCGCCAGCACTGGTGTCACAACTGCGCGACCAACTGGTGCGGCAAACGGCCGTGCCTGAACCGGCCAGCTGGGCCATGCTGCTGACCGGCTTTGGGTTGACCGGCAGCGCCCTGCGCCGCCGGCGCCTGCACAAGCTGCAGGCCGCGCAGTCAGAATGATTACATGCGCGACAGAATATTGTGCGACGCAGCAGAAAATGCGCGCTTCGCATGCGGCGTTGCAGCATTGCCCCTTTCAGGCCTAACCGCCTCGGAATGATAAAAAAAGGGGCCGGAACCTGAGTTCCGGCCCCAGTAAATCCTTGGGGAGGATCGCCATATCGGCAACGCCCTTTTGCACCGCACAACACTACAGAACAATGCGCGAAATGGCGTATGACTCGAAAATAATGTCGCACCCCCCACCGCCTGCGGGAGCGCGCGGACCGCTTGGCGGGCGGCGCCGGCCATGCCAATAGATGCCCATGTCAGACCTGTTCGCTGCCACCCAGAGCGCCGCCGATTATGATGCCAGCCATATCGAGGTGCTGGAGGGGCTTGAGCCGGTGCGGCGTCGCCCCGGCATGTACATCGGCGGCACCGACGAGCGGGCGCTGCACCATCTCGCCGCCGAAGTGCTCGACAATGCCATGGACGAGGCGGTGGCCGGCCACGCCAGCCGCATCGAGGTGAGCCTGGAGGCCGATGGCAGCCTGACCATCGCCGACAATGGCCGCGGCATCCCTGTCGATCCGCACCCGCGCTTTCCCGACAAGTCGGCGCTGGAGGTGATCCTGACCATGCTGCATTCGGGCGGCAAGTTCAGCGGAAAGGCCTATGCCACCAGCGGCGGCCTGCACGGGGTGGGCATCAGCGTGGTCAACGCCCTGTCGGACGAGACGGTGGTGGAGGTCGCCCGCAACAAGCTGCTCTATCGCCAGCGCTTTGCACGCGGGCTGCCGCAGGGTCCGCTGGAGGAGCTGGGCCCCACCCAGAACCGGCGCGGCACCACCGTGAAGTTCCACCCCGATGCGGAGATTTTCGGGGCAGACGCGCGCTTCAACCCGGCACGGCTCTATCGTCTGGCCCGCTCCAAGGCCTATCTGTTCGGCGGTGTCGAGATCCGCTGGCGCTGTGCGCCTGAACTGGTCAGCGCTGACGTGCCCGAAACCGCGGTGTTTACCTTCCCCGGCGGCCTTGCGGACCATCTGAAGGAACGGCTGGACACCCGCGCGCTGGTGGTGCCCGATCTGTTCGCCGGCCGCACCGATCTGCCCGCCGGCGCCGATGGCCGGCTGGCCGGCGCGGTGGAATGGGCCTGCGCCTGGCCGCAGTATGGCGAGGGTTCGGCCAGCTTCTATTGCAACACCATCCCCACGCCTGATGGCGGCACCCACGAGGCGGGCCTGCGCCTGGCGCTGACCCGGGGGCTCAAGAATTTCGCCACACTGACCGGCAACAAGCGCGCTGCCGAACTGGCTGGCGAGGATGTGTTCACCGGCGCCGAGATCATGCTGTCGCTGTTCATCCGCGACCCGCAGTTCCAGAGCCAGACCAAGGACCGGCTGACCAGCCCGGAGGCCACGCGGCTGGTGGAAAACGCCATCAAAGACCATTTCGATCACTGGCTGGTGGCCTCGGGCGAGCGCGGCAAGGCGCTGCTGGCCTTTGTCGTGGAGCGCATGGAAGACCGGCTGCGCCGCAGGGCCGAAGCACTGGTGAAGCGCAAGACCGCCACCAGCAAATCGAGCCTGCGCCTGCCCGGCAAGCTCACCGACTGTTCGCGCGACGACGCCATCGGCACCGAGTTGTTCATCGTTGAGGGCGACAGCGCCGGCGGCAGCGCCAAGCAGGCGCGCGACCGCACCACCCAGGCGATATTGCCGATCCGCGGCAAGATATTGAACGTGGCGTCGGCCAACATGGCCAAGATCGGCGGCAACAACGAGATTGCCGACCTGGTGCAGGCGCTGGGCTGCGGCACGCGCGAACGCTACAAGCCGGAACATCTGCGCTATGAACGCATCATCATCATGACCGATGCCGATGTGGACGGCGCCCACATCGCCACCCTGCTGATGACCTTCTTCTTCCGCGAGATGCCGGGCCTGGTGCGCGATGGCCGGCTCTATCTCGCCCAGCCGCCGCTCTATCGGCTCAGCGCGGGCGGCACGGTGGCCTATGCCCGCGACGACGTGCACAGGGCCGAGCTGATGAAGACGGTCTTCGCCGGTCGCACCAAGGTCGAAGTGAGCCGCTTCAAGGGCCTGGGGGAAATGAACCCTTCGCAGCTGAAGGAAACCACCATGGACAGGGGCTCACGCAGCCTGATCCGGGTGAAGCTGCCCGAGGATGCCGACGGCCGCGCCGAGACCGCTGACCTGGTGGAGCGACTGATGGGCCGCAACCCGGAGCACCGCTTCCACTTCATCCAGAGCCACGCCACCGCCATCGACGCCGAGTCGATCGACGCCTGAGGGTCAAGGGCGGGGGCTGATACTGGCCGGATTGCCGCTGGCGACATGGAAATCCGGCACGTCGCGGTTCACCAGCGCGCCTGGCTGGATCACGCAGTCGCGGCCCACGCTGATCCCCGGCAGGATGATCGCCCGCGCCCCCACCAGCGTGCCCTCGCCGATGCGCGTGTCGAGATAGAGGCCGCGCGTCAGATCATGGGTGAGCACCACCGCCTCCTCGCCCAGCACGCAGCCGGCGCCGATGTGGATGCCCTTCGGCCAGGTGCGGTCAATAAGGGCGGTGGGCGCGATCCAGGCGCTGGGGTGAATGTCCATCGCCCAGACATGGCGGCGCACCTGGCGTTGCCACCATTGCCGCCACCCTGTCCGCCGAGCCGCCGCCATCCCCTGCCCCTTCAACCATTGCGACTTTCCATTTCGCCGCCGGATTTACAAGAGCTGCGCGACATGATTGGCTTTGGCGATCATGGCGCTGATGTCCCTCAACCAGTTGCGCCCGTTGCGGCTGTTCCTCACCGGCCTGCGCCGGCGCTGGCTGCAGTGGCGGACCGGCGTCATCATCCACCCCAGCGCCAGCATTTCGCTCAGCAGCCGTTTCGTCACCGGGCGGCCCGGCGCTGTTGAGATCGGCGCCGACAGCCTGATCGCCTTCAAGACTCTGCTCGACGCGCGCGATCTCGCCAGCGGCGAGGTGCGGCCCATCCGCGTCGGCCAGCGCTGTTTCATCGGTGGCGGCGCCATGCTGCTGCCCGGAGTCAGCGTCGGGGATGAGTGTATCGTCGCGGCCGGCGCAGTGGTCTGCGAGGATGTGCCGCCGCGCTCCATCGTCGCCGGCAACCCGGCCCGGGTCATCCGCTCCGGCATCGAGGTCGGGCGCTTCGGCCGACTGAAAGGCGCGGACGAGGCGACGCGCCGGCTGTGGCGGCAGCAGGGCTAGTCCAGCGCCGCGTCCAGCGCCTCGCTGGCCGCCAGCCAGGCCGCCTCGGCCTCGGCCAGCGCCGCGTCCAGCCGGCCACGGTCCTTCATCAGCGCCGGCACGTTGGCGCCGGCCAGCGCCAGGCGCGCATCCAGCCCGTCCCGCTCCGCCGTCAGCCGGGCGATGCGCTGTTCGGCCGTGGTCACGGCCTTGCGCAGCGCCTGTGTCGCCTCGCGCCGGGCTGCGGCCTTGCGGCGGGCTTCCTTCGGGTCCTCGCGCGGGGCTGGCGGGGGCGGCGGCGCCTGTGCCGCTTGCGGGGCCGGGCCGCCCAGCACCATCGCCTCGTAATCATCGATGCTGCCGTCGAACGGCCGCGCCTTGCCGCCATCCACCAGCACCAGCCGATCGGCAGTCGCCTCGATCAGGTGGCGATCATGGCTCACCACCACGACCGCGCCGTCATAGCCGGCCAGCGCCTGGACCAGCGCCTGGCGGGCATCGATGTCGAGGTGGTTGGTCGGCTCATCGAGCACGATCAGGTGCGGCGCATCGCGGGTGACCAGCGCCAGGGCCAGCCGCGCCCGCTCGCCGCCACTCATCGTGCCGATCGTCTGTTCGGCGGCGCTGCCGGTGAAGCCGAAGCGGCCCAGTTGGGCGCGCACGGCACCGGGTGAGGCGCCCTTCATGGCGCGCGTCATGTGCTGGAGCGGGGTCGCGTCGCGGTCCAGCTCCTCCACCTGATATTGCGTGAAATAGCCGACCTTCAGCTTGCCGGTGGCGCTGCGGGCGCCGGCCATCGCCGGCAGCTGGCCGATCAGCAGCCGCGCCAGCGTCGTCTTGCCGTTGCCGTTGCGGCCCACCAGCGCCAGCCGGTCATCGGGATCGAGGCGCAGGTCGAGCTGGCGCAGCACGGGCTTGCCGTCATAGCCGACCTCGGTCTGGTCGAGGGTGACCAGCGGCGGGCGCAGCGGCGCCGGGCTCGGAAAGTCGAAGGTGAGGCCGGGATCGGTGACCGCTTCGGCCACCGGCTGCATCCGCGCCAGCGCCTTGGCCCGGCTCTGCGCCTGCTTGGCGGTGGAGGCGCGGGCGCTGTTGCGGGCAATATAATCCTGCAGCTTTGCGCGCTGCGCGGCCTGGGCGGCGCGTGCGGCTTCCAGCTGCGCCAGCCGCTCGGCACGCAGCCGTTCGAAGGCGTCATAATTGCCGGTATAGAGCGTCACCTTGCCGGCCTCGAGGTGCAGGATCTGGTTGGCGACCCGGTTCAACAGGTCGCGCTCGTGGCTGATGAGCACAATGAGGCCGGGGTAGCTGAGCAGGAAATCCTCCAGCCACAGCGCCGATTCGAGATCGAGATGGTTCGACGGTTCGTCGAGCAGCAATATCTCGGGGCCGGTGAACAGCAGGCTGGCCAGCGCCACGCGCATCCGCCAGCCGCCCGAGAAGCTGTCCAGCGGCCTTGCCTGCATTGCCTCGTCAAAGCCCAGGCCCTTCAGGATGCGGGCGGCGCGGGCCGGGGCGGTGTAGGCATCGATGGCGATCAGCCGCTCGTGAATGTCCGCCAGCCGCTCCGGCGCGGCGCCGCCCTCTTCCGCGAGCAAGGCGGCACGCTCGGTATCGGCGGCCAGCACCGTGTCGAAGGCGCTGGCGCTGCCCTGCGGCGCATCCTGCTTCAACCAGCCGATGCGGGCGGCGCGCGGCCGGTCGATGCGGCCACCATCGAGGTCGATGACCCCGGCCAGCGCCTTCATCAGCGTCGATTTGCCGGCGCCGTTGCGGCCCACCAGTCCGACACAGCCCCTCAAGGGCAGCGTTGCCGAAGCGCCGCTGATGATGGCGCGGCCGCCCATGCGGATGGTGATGTCGGTGAGGGAGAGCATTGCGCCTGCGCCCCTAGCAGGCGCGCACTGCTGCGGCTAGGCTGTGGCCATGATCAGCCGCCGCCTATTGCTCGCCCTGCCCTTGCTGGCCGTGCCGGCGCGCGCACAGCCTGCTGACGATCTGGCGCTGGTGCTGATTGCCTGCTGGCAGGCGCGCGGGGTGCGCTTCACCGTCGAACAGCTGCGCGCCCGCATTGGCAGCGCCACCGGCAAGGCGGCGCTGCTGGCGCTG
>NZ_WMHO01000349.1 GCF_010994245.1 Sandarakinorhabdus rubra | reverse complement strand
ACACAGCCCCAGCGCTCCCGCACGCGCCGCCAGCGCCGCAGCACCGCCGCCCACTTCGCCCGACACGGTGACCAGCCGTGCCCCGGCCGCGGCCAGTGCAGACGCGGCATCGCCCCAGCCAGCGCTCTCCACCCGGCACCACGGGCACCACAGGCCGCGATGAAAGCTGATCACCAGCGGCTGGCCACCCGCCAGCAGGCCAGCCAGCGTGTGGAATCGGCCATCGGCATCGGGCAGGGCAAAGCCCGGGAAACGCTGGCCCACGCGCGGCGCCCGGCGCCCGGCCCCCAGCGCCGCCAGCTGCGCCACCAGCGCATCATAGGCCGCGCCATAGACCGACAGACGTTCGGCTTCGGCAGCCAGCAAGGGCGCGATCGGGGTCATGACCGGGTGATAGACCGGGCGCCGCCGCACGCGCCAGTGGCCGCTGTAACGCCGCCCCTCGTGCCGTCGAACAGGCAGGCATGGCTGGCCCACCCCCCTTGACCGACGCGCCAGCCAGCCAGGCACCGGTGGCGATCATTGGGGCCGGCTTTGGCGGGCTGGCGGCGGCGCGCACGCTGGGCGAAGCCGGCCAGCCGTGCGTGGTGATCGACCGGCAGAACCATTATCTGTTCCAGCCTTTGCTCTATCAGGTCGCCACCGCCGGCCTGTCGGCGGCCGATATCGCGGCGCCCATCCGCTCCATCCTGCGCGGCTTGCCGCAGGTTTCGGTGCTGATGGACGAGGTGGTGGGCATCGACCGGCAGGCGCGGCGGGTGTTGCTGGCCAGCGGCGGCGGCATCGCCTTTTCCCAACTGGTGGTGGCCAGCGGCGCCCGCCACGGCTATTTCCGCAATCCCGAATGGGCGGCCCATGCACCCGGCATCAAGACCATCGACGATGCCATCCGCGTGCGCCGCGACCTGCTGCTGGCGCTGGAGCGCGCCGAGACGATGCGCGCCGAAGACCGTGAGACGCGCGCCGAGCATCTGACCTTCGTGGTGGTGGGCGGCGGGCCGACCGGCGTGGAGCTGGCCGGCGCCATCGCCGAACTGGCCCGCCACGCCGCCGAGCGCGATTTCCCCCATATCACCCGCAACTGCGTGCGCGTGGTGCTGGTGGACAGTGGGGACCGGCTGCTGAAGGCACTGCCGCCGGACCTGTCTGCCGCTGCAGCCACCGCGCTCGCCGGGTTGGGAGTGGAGGTGCGCCTCAACGCCCGGGTCACCGCGCTGGCGGCCGGGCACATCATGATCGGCGATGACCGGCTGGCGGCCTGTGTCACCATCTGGGCGGCCGGTGTTGCGGCCTCGCCAGCGGCACAGTGGCTGGGTGCGAAAGCCGACGGCAGTGGCCGCGTGATCGTTGGGGCAGACCTGGCGCTGCCCGATGATCCCGACATCTTCGTGGTGGGCGACACCGCCTGCGCCCCGGGGCCGGACGGGGTGGCGATCCCCGGCCTGGCGCCGGCTGCCAAGCAGATGGGCATCCACGCCGCGCGCGCCATCCTGGCCCGTCGCAAGGGCCGGG
>NZ_WMHO01000348.1 GCF_010994245.1 Sandarakinorhabdus rubra | reverse complement strand
AGCCGCTGCTGGTGGCGGCCTGTGCCGCCGAAGGGGAGACGCTGGCGCTGGCACCCTTCCGGCCGCGCCGCGTGGTGCTGCTGGCGACCACGCTGCCCGGCACCAGCGCCAAGGCGCTGGCCAAGCTGGAGCGCGTCACCCGCGCCCGCGTCGCGGGGCTGGGCAGCACGCTCGACCTGCAGCCGCCCTGCCCGCACGCGCCGGCAGCGCTGGCTGAAGCATTGTCAGACATCGCAGACGCAGATCTCGTGCTGGTCGCCGGTGCCTCGGCGACGGTGGATCGGGGGGACGTGGTACCGATGGCCATCGAGCGTGCCGGCGGCACGGTCACACGGCTGGGCATGCCGGTCGATCCGGGGAATCTCATCGTGATGGGAGTCATTGGTGCGGTGCCGGTGATCGGCCTGCCGGGCTGCGCGAAAAGCCCCAAGCGCAACGGGCTCGACCTGGTGCTGGAACGGCTGCTGGCGGGCGTGGCCGTCACCGCCGCCGACGTTGCCGCCATGGGCGAAGGCGGCCTGCTGCCCGAAGCCGAACGGCCAGAGCCGCGCGCCAGCCTGTCTCCCCCGCACAGTCTCGCCACCATCGTGCTGGCCGCCGGGCGCTCACGGCGCTTTGGCGCCGATCACAAGCTCCTGGCCACCTGGCGCGGCAAGCCGCTGGTCGCCCACGCCGTCGATGCCCTGGCCGCCGCCGGCCTGGCCGCGCCGATCGTGGTCATCGGCCATCGCGGCGACGAGGTGCGCGCCGCCTTGGGCGCCCGCGCGGTCCGCTTCGTCGAGGCGCACGACTGGGCAGACGGCATGGGGCGCAGCCTGGCCGCCGGCATCGCCGCCGTCCCGGCCAATGCGGACGCCGCGCTGGTGTGCCTGGCCGACACGCCGGCCCTGGAGCCGGCGCTGATCGCCGCCATCGCTGCCGCGCCCGGCGACGTGGTGGCCCCCGTGTGGGACGGCCGGCGAGGCCACCCGGTGCGCTGGCCGCGCGCCGCCTTTCCGCGCCTGCTGGCGCTGGCCGGAGACAGCGGCGGCAAGGGCCTGATGGCAGACTTCGCCGTGACCGACGTGCCGGCACCGTCGGCGGCCTGCCTTGTCGATATCGACACGCCCGAGGCGCTGGCGGCGCTCGACGGCAATTGATGGCCCGCGCTTGATTGCCTGCAATTGCAGGCTATCATGGCGCGATGAATGCCACGCCCGACTCGCCCGCACTCGCCGCTGGCCCCGCCAACCTGTGCACGGCCGGCAAGGTGCGGCGGCTGTCTCGCCGGGTCAGCCAGATCTATGACGAGGCGCTGGCCGCGCACGGCCTGACCATCGGCCAGTTCGGGCTGATCGCCTGCCTGTCGCGGCGGCGCGGCCTGTCGATCAGTGCGCTTGCGGCACGGCTGGCGGCAGACGCATCCACCGTCTCGCGCCTGGTGAAACCTCTGGCCAGCGCCGGCCTGCTGCGTATCGACACCGACCCGGCCGACCGGCGCGGCCGGCTGGTATGGCTGACCGACACCGGCCACGCCCGCC
>NZ_WMHO01000347.1 GCF_010994245.1 Sandarakinorhabdus rubra | reverse complement strand
CGTCGGCGCGGGGCCGCACCGCCACGCTCTGGCTCGGCGTGACGGTGCCCAGCGCCACCAGCGTCGGCGCGAATTCCTCCAGCGCCGCCGTCTGCGCCGACACGGTGAGCATCGGCCGCCGCCGCCCCCCCGGCCCGCCGCCCTCACCGCCCTTCTCGCTGCCCGAACAGGCAGCCAGCAGCAGCGCCATCGCAATGGTGGCGGGCTTGGCGAAGACACGCAATTTCATCACGACAGTCTATTCCCCAACGGCCGCCACGGCGACCCCCTGCACTGTTTCATTGCGCGCCGCCGATACGGCGCACCAATCCAGCAGGCCATACGTCATAGCGACACACCTTCCCCCGCGCTGGCCTGAAGATTTTTTGCCGGCCCAACCGCTTCGGTCAGGCGCGCAGCTTCCAGCCCGATCGCACCACCCTGAAGCACAGCCACCATAGCAGGATGTTGACAGCCAGCAGCACGACGCCGCCGGCCAGCAGCGGGCCGTCAGACACGCCGATGAAGCCCGCCCGGAAGCCATCGATGACATGAAAGAAGGGGTTGGCATGGGCGATGCCGGACACCGTGGGCCCCAGCCGCTCCACGGCATAGAAGGTGCCCGACAGCAGGGTGAGCGGCTGGATGACGAAGTTGCTGACCGCGGCGGCATGGTCGAACTTGTCGGCCCAGATGCCGGTGAGGATGCCGAGCAGCCCCAGCAGCACCGCGCCCATCGTGCCATAATAGAGAATGAGGAACGGGTTGTGGACCGGCACGTCCACCCCCGGTGCCAGCGCCATCGCCAGCCACACGGCCGTTCCCACCAGCCAGGCGCGGGTGACGGCGCCGGCCACCCAGGCGAACACCAGTTCGCCGGCCGACAGCGGCGGCATCAGCACATCGATGATCGAGCCCTGCACCTTGGCGACAAGGATCGACGACGACGAATTGGCAAAGCTGTTCTGGATCATGCCCATCACGATCAGGCCCGGCCCCAGGAAATTGCTGTAGGGCACGCCCAGAACCTGACGGTCGCCCCGCCCCAGCGCGACGGCGAAGATCACCAGGAACAACAATGTGGTGATCGCCGGCGCCCAGATCGTTTGCAGCTGCACCTTGTAAAAGCGGCGCACCTCTTTCAGATAAAGGGTCTTCAGCCCCTCGCTGTTGACACGCGCGATCACCGGCACTCCCGGCTCGCGGATGGGTGGCGACACAGGCTCGCCGGCGCCGGCCATCTTGCTGTTGGCGTTCATCATCGCTAGGGGCTTATGGCCTTGCGGCCTGCCTGCCAAGGGCCTGCCGCCATCCTTCGAAAGTTTTCACCTATGGCCTGGACCGACGAACGCATCGCCAAGCTCAAGCAGGGCTGGGAAAGCGGCATGACCGCCACCCAGATCGCCGAGATGCTGGGCGAAGGCGTCACCCGCAACGCCGTCATCGGCAAGGCGCACCGGCTGGGGCTGGAAAGCCGCCCGTCGCCGGTGAAGGCCGGCGAAGCACCGGCCGCACAGCCCGCCCCGGCCCCGCCGCCGCGCG
>NZ_WMHO01000346.1 GCF_010994245.1 Sandarakinorhabdus rubra | reverse complement strand
CCGGCACAGCGTGACGCTGCCGCTGATCGGCGCCTATCAATGCGCCAACGCGCTGATGGCGGCCGCGCTGGTGATCGCCACTGGCGGCGATGTGGCGCGCACGCTGGCCGATCTGGCGCGGGTGCAGGGCGTGCGCGGCCGGCTGGAACGGGCGGTGATCACGCGCAGCGGCGCTGCCGTCTATGTCGATTATGCCCACACGCCCGATGCCATCAGGGCGGCGTGCGAGGCGCTGCGCCCGCATGTGACGGGCAGGCTGATTCTGGTTCTGGGTGCCGGCGGCGATCGTGACGCCGGCAAGCGTCCCCTGATGGGGGAGGCTGCGGCCGCCCATGCCGACGTCGTCATCGTAACCGACGACAACCCGCGTAATGAAGACCCGGCGGCCATTCGCGCCGCACTTCTCCGCGCCGCCCCCGGTGCGCAGGGCATTGCGGATCGCCGCCGGGCAATCATCCACGCGATCAACATGGCCCTTGCCGGTGACGTCGTCCTGGTCGCCGGCAAGGGCCATGAACAGGGCCAGATCGTGGGCGCCCGTGTGCTGCCCTTCGACGATGTGGCCGTGGCGCGGGAGGCCGCGGCATGAGCCTGTGGACCAGCGCCGCCATCGCCGCTGCAACCGGCGGCCAAGCCAGCGCCGATTTCGCCTGCACCGGCGTCAGCTTCGACAGCCGCGAGGTGGCGGCGGGTGACCTGTTCATCGCGCTGAAGGGCGAGGCCACCGACGGCCACCGCTTCATCGACGCCGCGCTCGCCCGCGGCGCCGCCGGCTGCCTGGTCAGCGAGGACTGCGCCGCGCCACATGTGCGCGTGGCCGACACCATGGCAGCCCTGAACGCCCTTGGCGCCGCCGCCCGGGACCGCAGCGACGCGGTTCGCATCGGTGTCACCGGCAGTGTCGGCAAGACCGGGGTGAAGGAGGCGCTCAAGAGCGCGCTCGACCGCTTTGCGCCCGGCGCCGTCCATGCCTCGGTGAAAAGCTACAACAACCACACCGGCGTGCCGCTCTCCCTCGCCCGGATGCCGGCGACAAGCCGCTATGGCGTGTTCGAGATGGGCATGAACCACGCCGGCGAGCTGGCCGCGCTCACGCAAGCGGTGCGCCCGCACATCGCCATCGTCACCTGGGTGGCATCGGCGCACCGCGAGTTCTTTGCCACCGAGGCCGACATCGCCCGCGCCAAGGCCGAGATTTTCGCAGGCCTGCCCGCCGGCGGCACTGCCATCATCCCGGCCGACAATCCGCACGCAGCGCTGCTGGAGCGCGCGGCCCGCGATGCCGGCGCCACGGTGGTGCGCTTTGGCCAGTCCGCACAGGCCGACGTGCGTGCCGAACAGGTGGCGCTGCACCCCGATTGTTCCTGCGTGACCGCGCGCGTCCATGGGACAAGCCTCACCTTCAAGATCGGCATGGCCGGCGTGGGTGCTGGTGCAGGACATGTCTGGTCTCCGGCTTGCATGGCGGGCCGTGACACAGGGATGGTGTGGGCGCCGCATGAAACCACACACATGCTGCCAACGCCTGGTGTTGCGGGAAA
>NZ_WMHO01000345.1 GCF_010994245.1 Sandarakinorhabdus rubra | reverse complement strand
AAGGTCGCCCGGTGCGGGGCCAGGCACGGGGGAGGGGGCAGGCACGCTGGGTGCCGGCGCGCTGGCCACAACAGGCGGGACCGGCGGCACATTGGGCGGCGACGTCTCGCGACGCAGCAGGGTCACCAGCCCGGCGGCCAGCGCCAGCCCGCCGGCAAGGGCAATCGCCCATTCCCGCGGAGTGGCAGTGGGCCTGTTCATTGCTGGCAGCCGGCAAGGCCTGCCACCGGCAGCACCAGGCTGTCCCCGTTCTCCTGCGCGATCGTGAGGCTGCCGTCGCGCACCACGGCGCCGCCTACCGTTGCCGGCAGGATGGTCAGCCGCACCTCATAGCTGCGGCTGGCCGAGCGATAGCGGCTGATCGGCGCAAAGCCCATCACCGCCGTGCCCTCCGCCGTCTCGCGCGGCAGATCGGTGCTGCGCCCATCGATAGCCAAGCGCAGGATCGGCGGATTGGCCTGCAGCATGGCGATGCGCCGGCCCGACGCGCGATCCCACAGGAACAGCGCGCATTGGCCGGGCGCCAGCTCCTGCTGCGGCAATTCGGCCAGCGGTGCCGCAAGCTGGGCCAGAAGCAGGGCGGCGATCACCATGGCTGTTCCTCCTGCCGCACCAGCGTGCCAGCGTCTGATTGGAAGCCGGCAGCCGCCAGCGCTGCCGCCTCGGTCGGTGCTGCGCCGGTCACCGCCAGCCGTGCCTGCCAGCGGTTGGGGGTGGCAGCGAGATCCAGCCGCACCCGGCCATCGGGACTGGCCAGCGGCACCGCCACCCCGGCCCCGTCACAGCGCGCCGCGCCGGACAGGCTGGACTGGCCGGCGATCGGCGTTGCCAGCTGCACCTGCACAGTACCGGCAGCGGCCTGGCACCGGCCACGGCCATCCAGGGCCAGCGACACGTCCGAAAGTGCCAGCCCGGCCACCGGCAGCCGCGCGAACGGCATTCCGGCCAGTGTGCCGCTCAGTCCGTCGCCGCCAGCCCCATTGACGCTGCGCCACAGGCTGCCGGTCAGCGCGCCCCCCAGGGTCCATTGCAGCCGCCCCTTCAGCAGCGCCGCCGGTGCCAGCGCCAATGTCACGTTGCCCAGCGTCGCGCTGCCGATGCGGGCGCCGACGAGGTCAGCGCCCCACAGGCTGCCGTCAACGCGTGCCGCGGCCAGCGGCGGCGCCGGCAGCAGCAGCCGGGCCGGCGCCATTGCCAGCAGCCCCACGAGGAGCCCGGCTACAAGGGCGATCCAGCGGCTCATCCGGCCCGCCGCACCACAAGGCGTGCCTTCACCGACTGGTCGGCATTGCGGCTCGCGCTCAGCGTGTCGATCACCAGCCCGTCCCGCTCCTCCAGCGCTGCCGCCCAGCCCAGCAGCAGCCGGCCGTTCACCGCCGCGATCTCCACCACCGCCTGGCCGCCGCCCTGCGCCTCCAGCCGCGAGGGTTGCAGCCCGGCTTCGGCCAGCCGGCGGCCGATGAGATCGGGCAGAGGCGCGGCGGTCGCGGCCGGACTGGCGGCAATCGCCGCCGCCGCAGCGCGCACCTGCGCCAGCCGGGCC
>NZ_WMHO01000344.1 GCF_010994245.1 Sandarakinorhabdus rubra | reverse complement strand
CGATCTCGGCCAGCTCGGCGCCGGCCAGGCCGCGCGTGGCGGCCGCCAGCGGGTGCACCCACACATCGGGCTTGCCCAGCCGCTCGGCATAGGCAACCAGCGCCGGTTCATCCAACGGCGGCGACTGATCGGGCATCAGCAACACGCGCGTGATGCCGCCGGCATGGCAGGCGGCCGGCGCCGCGCGGAACACGCCGGCATCGATGATACCGGGCGCCACGACAAGCCCGGAGGCATCGATCACCTGCGCATGGCTGGGCGGCTCGGCATGGCCGATGCCCGCGACCTTGCGATCCTCGATATAGAGGGTGGTGACCGCGTCATGGCCGCTGGCCGGGCAGATCACCCGCCCGCCGGTGATGGCGATGGGGGCCGGCATCGTCATGCCCAGCCGGCAATCCCGCGCCGACGGCGCGTCAGCACATCAAGGCAGGCCATGCGCACAGCCACGCCCATCTCCACCTGTTCGGTCACGGCGCTCCTTGCGATGTCGTCGGCGATGGCGCCGTCGATCTCCACACCGCGGTTCATGGGGCCGGGATGCATCACCAGCACATCGGGCGCGGCGCGCGCCAGCCGCGCTTCGGTGAGGCCATGGAAATGGAAATACTCGCGGGTGGAGGGGACATAGGCGCCGGCCATGCGCTCGGTCTGCAGGCGCAGCATCATCACCACATCGGCGCCGTCGAGCCCTTCATCCATGTCGGTGAAGGCGGTGACGCCGAGCGCCTCGACGCTCTCGGGCAGCAGGGTGGGCGGCGCCACGGCGCGCACCTCGGCGCCCTGACCGGCGAGCAGCAGGAAGTTGGAACGGGCCACCCGGCTGTGCAATATGTCGCCGCAGATCGCCACTTTCAGACCCGCAATGCGCCCCTTGCGGCGCCGAATGGTAAGCGCGTCGAGCAGCGCCTGGGTGGGATGCTCGTGGCGGCCATCGCCGGCATTGAGCACCGGGCAATCCACCTTTTCCGATATCAGCTGCACCGCGCCCGAGGCGGCGTGGCGGATGACGATCACGTCCGGCCGCATGGCGTTCAGGGTGGTGGCGGTGTCGAGCAGCGTCTCCCCCTTCTTAACGCTGGAGCCAGAGACGCCAAGGTTGACGACGTCCGCCCCCAGACGCTTGCCGGCGATCTCGAAGCTCAAGAGCGTGCGGGTGCTGTTCTCGAAGAAGGCGTTGATCTGGGTAAGGCCGGCCAGGCGGCCATCATGCTTGGCCGCGCCGGCGCGGTTGAGGTCCACCCACTGCTCTGCCTCATCGAGCAGGAAGGCGATCTCCCACGGCTTCAGCGCCGCGATGCCGAGCAGATGATCATGGGGAAAGGGATGCGCGCCATCAGCAAGAGCGGGGTGGGAGGGCGCGCGAACCATCAACCCCCTCCCTATCGCCCGTTGCCGCCAGGGGCAACCCCGAGTGCCCATGCTGGCGCCATTCGGGTGCGTCGCGTCAGTATTTGAGCGCCGGCAGCACCGAGGCGAAATCGTCGCGCCACAGCGGCGTTTCCGGCCGGGCGCGCAGCGGCGTCCAGCCGCCACCGGCCGCGGTGAGCTGGCGCAAGCGGGCCGGATCGCGGGACAGC
>NZ_WMHO01000343.1 GCF_010994245.1 Sandarakinorhabdus rubra | reverse complement strand
AGCGATTCGTTGGCCCAGCTGAGCATGTTGATGAAGCCGGGCGCCACCGCGCGGCCCTTCGCGTCAAGGCGCCGGCCGGGCCCGGCCGGCGCCGCGCCGCGGCCCATGGCAAGGATGCGATCGCCTTCGAACGACAGCCAGCCGCGATAGGGCTCGCTGCCCGAGCCATCGACGATCAGGCCATTGTCGATGACGACCGGTTCGGCCGCCAGCGGCGCCCCCGCCAGCATCAGCGCGATCCCCAGTGCCCGCATGCGGCCTTCCCTTCTTTGCCCGATGCCAAGTCTAGGCAGCCCATGGCGCATGCCGCAAGCGTGGCCGCCGGCGCCCACCTGTATCGCTCTTGCAATACAGTCAGCAAAGATATATCTTGAACACATCAGACCTGTATGGAGTTGGCCCCGATGCCCTTCCGCTTCCACTTTGAATCGCCGCGCGGCTTTGGCCATCGCGGCGCCCGCTGGGCGGCCTTCGCCCGTGCCTTTTCCGACGAGTTCGGCGGCGGTTTCGGCGGCGACTGGGGACAGGCCGACCGGCCCCGCCCGCGTCCGCGCCGCTTCGGGGCCGAGGCGCTGCGCATCCTGCTGCTGCAGCTGCTGAAGGACGAACCGCGCCACGGTTACGAGCTGATCAAGGCCATCGAGGCGATGTCGGCCGGGCTCTATTCCCCGTCGCCGGGCATGATCTATCCCACCCTCACCCTGCTGGCCGATCAGGGCCTGATCGCCGAGCAGCCGGGTGAGGAGGGCCGCCGCCGCTATGCCATCACCGAGGCCGGGCTGGCCGCGCTTGAGGCCGCCAACGACCAGCTGAAGGACGTGCTGGCGCGGCTGGCCGAGCTGGCCGGCGCGGTGCGGGAAGACGAGACCCGGCCCTTGCGGCGCGCCTTCCGCAACCTGAAGGCCGCGGCCGGGCAGCGCATGGCCGCCGATGGTGACGCCAATGACTCCGGCCGCGAACTGGCCCTGAAGATCGCCGAGATCCTCGACGAGGCGGCGCAGCGGATCGAGCGGCTCTAAGGATCGCGGGGCGCGGCAGCGCGAACCAGCCGGTCGTTGATCGCCAGCCCCAGGCCGTGTGCGGGCACCGGCGCCACCGCGATGCCGGCTCGCCCCGACGCCTCGGCCAGGTGCAGCAGATCGAACAGCCGGGCGGCAGCTTCCGCGAGGTCGCCGTTGGGCGACAGCGAGACGTCGCCAGCCACCGGGCCGAAGCCGATGTGAAACTCGTCCGGGCCGGCCGTCAGCGCGTCCAGCCGCACGGGCTGGGCAGGGGCATAGTGCGATGCCAGCATGCCCGGCGCGATGATCCCCTCTCCCCTTGCGGGAGAGGGCGACTCGCCAACGGCGAGCGGGGTGAGGGGTGTGCCCGCCACCGCCACAATATCCTCCACCGCCACCGCGCCCGGCCGCAACAGCCGCCAGCCGTCGGGCTCCACCGCGACGATGGTCGATTCCACCCCGGCGGCGCACGGCCCGGCATCGATGACCGGCACATCGGCCAGCGACGCCAGCACATGCTCGGCGCGCGTCGGCGAAATCCGGCCCGAGGCATTTGCCGATGGCGCGGCGAGCGGGCCCAC
>NZ_WMHO01000342.1 GCF_010994245.1 Sandarakinorhabdus rubra | reverse complement strand
GATCGGCAGCAGCAGCCGCGCCCAGCCGGGCCGCGTGGCGCGCACGGCTGCGATGTCGTTGGCAACGAACAGCCGGGCTGGCGGCGGCGCCACCCGGCCGGGCAGCATCTTCATCTCGCGCATCAGGTTGAGGAGCCCGGCCTCGGCGCGGGCGATCATCATGTCGTCGAACATCTCGGGCCGGCCCAGCTCCAGCGTGATGGCCGGCACGCCATCTTCGGTGAGCGTGTTTTCCAGCGTGCCCTTGTCGCCCTTGTCCATCTTGATGATGTCGGGCCCCACCAGTTCGGCCATGCGGCGGGTGCGCGGGGACGAGGCAAAGGCATACATCATGTAGGCTGTGCCGCGCGACTGGGTATGGAGATCAACGGCAGCATCGGCGTTGGGGCGGATGAGCCGGCTCCACAGCCGGCCGGCAAAATCGGCAATGGCGCTGGTGCCTTCGCGGCCCGGCATCTCGCGGTTGAGGTTGGGGGCGCTGCGGCTCCAGTCCGGCGTCCATTGCCGGCTGGACTGCAACAGGCCGGGCGGGTTGAGGCCGGGCACCAGCGTGAGCGTGCCCGACAGCTGCGCCGGATCGATGCCGGCGGCCAGCCGGTGCAGCACGGCGATGCCGTTCAGTTCATCGCCGTGGATGCCAGCGGTGAGCACCAGGCGCGGGCCGGCCTGCGCGCCCTTCACCACCACCACCGGCACCAGCCAGGGCTGGCCCACCGGGCTGGTGCCGGCGCGCAGCCAATAGCGGTTGATGCTGCCGCCGGCGACATCGGCAACATCCAGCCGGTCGATGATGGGAACGCCATCCAGGCTGCCGGCCGTCTCGGTAACGGCGCCTGCCAGTGTGGGGGCCGGCGCGCAGAGCAGCAGGGCGGC
Organism: Sandarakinorhabdus rubra; assembly: GCF_010994245.1. Lineage (GTDB taxonomy): Bacteria > Pseudomonadota > Alphaproteobacteria > Sphingomonadales > Sphingomonadaceae > Sandarakinorhabdus > Sandarakinorhabdus rubra. The sequence continues at coordinate 713 of NZ_WMHO01000342.1, read as the reverse complement.
AGCCAGCAGCAGCGCGCGCATCAGGCGTCTTCTGGCGCGCTGGCGATGATCCGCAGCGCATGGATGCGATCGGGCGCCACCAGTTCGCCAAGCGCCGCATAGACGGCGCGCTGCCGGGCGATGCGGCTCTGGCCGGCAAAGGCGGCGCTGCTGATCTTCACGGTGAAGTGCGATTCGGCCTCGTCGCCGCGATGGCCGGCATGGCCATGGTGTGATGCGCTGTCGTCGATCACCTCCAGGCTGGTGGGGGCCAGCGCGGCGATCAGGCGCGCGTGGATTTCTGCGGCAACCTTGCCCATATCAACTCCCTGTTGGGGCCTTATAGACCGGGTGCAGCAAAGGATGACAGGCGATTTCGGACGGTGAGAACATGCGCCGGCAGCGCTGGCACGGCAGGGTGGAGCGGCCGCTTCCCGAACCCTGTGCCGCGCCCGGCTGTCCTGAAGCCGGCGAGTTCCGGGCGCCGCGTTCGAACCGGGTGCCCGGCGATGTCGGTGGTTGGCAATATCTGTGCCTCGAGCATGTCCGCGCCTTCAACACGCGCTACAATTATTTCGATGGCATGACGCCGGACGAGGTGAGCGCCGCGCAATCGCCGCTCGCCGGCTGGATGAAGGACGTGGTGAACGGCAAGCCGGCCTATGCCGATCCGCACGGGCTGTTCAGCATGGGCGCCGGCCCCGCGGCGGCGGCGCCGCGCGCGCCGTCGCGCT
>NZ_WMHO01000341.1 GCF_010994245.1 Sandarakinorhabdus rubra | reverse complement strand
GCGTCATCGGCCAGCGCGCGGCTGAGTTCGGCGCGGGCGTTGGCGGCTTCATACTCGGCCTGCTGCAGCCGGGCGCGGGTGGCAAAGCCGCGCGCCAGCAGCTGCTGCTGGCGTGCCAACTCGGCCTGCGCCAGGGTCAGCGCCTCGCGTTTGCCGGCGACATCGGCGGCGCTGCCACCTGTGCCGCTTTTGAGCTGCCGTACCTCCAGCCGGGCTGCACCCAGCTTGGCCTCGGCTTCGTCCAGTTCCAGCTGGAATGGCAGTTTCGCCAGCCGGACCAGCACCTGCCCGCGCTGGACCGGCATGTTCTCGCGCACCAGCACCTCGGCCACGCGGCCCGACACGTCGCTGGAGATCGCGACCTTGTCGATGCGCACATAGGCATTGTCGGTGCTGACCTGACCCAGACCCGATAGCCACAGCCACAGCCCGGCAGCGGCCACCAGCAGCGGCACGGACAGCATCAGGGCGCGCGTGCGCCAGCGTCCCGGCACCACTTCTGGTTCGACACGCGCCAGCACGTTCTCAATCCTCCCGCGGCGACAGGTTGGCGCGCAGCTGCCGCAGCAGCGCCAGCAGCCGGCCTTGTTCGCCGGCATCCAGCCCGGCCAGCATCTCGGCCCGCACCTCGACGGCGACGGCCTGCAGTTCAACGAGGATCGGGTGGGCGCGGGGCGTGAGGAACAGGCGCCAGGCGCGGCGATCGGCCGGATCGGCCCGGCGTTCCACCAGCCCGGCGTCCTCCAGCCGATCCACCATGCGGGTGACGGTAATGGTTTCCACCTCCAGCCGCTCGGCCAGGGTTGCCTGGTTGATGCCCTCGCTGCGCGACAGGGCGAACAGCACCTGCCATTGCGCGCGCGACACGCCGATGCTGCGCGCGCGCGTGTCGAAGCGGCGCCGCAGCAGGCGGGCACAGTCGCTCAGGAGCACGCCCACGGTGTCAGGCATCGGTGACGCCGCAGGCGGTGGCGGGGTGCGGGCGAGCTGGGCATCCATGCGCCACTTATAACATGCAGGCTTGTGATCAGGAAGCTTGGCAAAAGATGCAGTCGGATCGGGGGCCTCGGCGCACGGCAATGCCGGCTCGGCGTGCTGCCACTGGCGCAGGCCGGGGCGCATGGTTAAGGAAAGCCGGTGGAGCAGGGGTTGTCGTCAGTGCGACAGGGGAATGTCAGCGCCAGGCGCCGGCAGTGTTGCCGGCAACCCGGCAGGCCGGCGCGGTGATGGCGTTCACCGATGTCGGGCTGGTCAGCCATGTGCTGGCGGTGCTGGCTTATGCGGCGCTGCTGGCATCGACGCTGGCGCGCGGCGGCAGCAGCAGCGACGGCACTTCAGGTGCGGGCCGCAACCTGCCCCTGGCCCTGGCGGCGCTCGCCAGCCTGATCTGGGCCGGCGCCGTTGTGGCGGCCATCCTGATGGATCGCAGCCTCGCGGGCATGCTGGCCGCCTTGCAGACGGTGAAGATCGGCGCCTGGATCGGGCTGTTGCTGTTCCTGTTGCGGCCGGCGCTGGCCGGCCGGCAGGCGGCGCGCGCGGCCGGTGTGTCGGCCTTCGGGGTCGGATCGGCGCTGGGCTTCGTGTTGGC
>NZ_WMHO01000340.1 GCF_010994245.1 Sandarakinorhabdus rubra | reverse complement strand
GCCTGCCGCGCCGCCAAAGCCATGACGGCGCCGGCCCTCAGCTACGGTTTCGCCAAGGCCAGCGGCGTGGTGGTCACCGCCATCGGCGACGTGGCCGAGGTGGCGCGCCGCGCCGACAGCGACGCACGTGCCCTGATCGAGGTGCGCCGGCTGGTCGGCCGCCCGCTCAGCCTGCGCGAAGTCGACGCCGCCGCCTTCGACCGGCTGCTGCAGGATCACTATGCCGTCACCGCCTATGCCGGCGGCGCGGCGGGCCTGGCGGATATCGACGATGGCCTGCCCTCGGCCGAGGACCTCCTGGCCAGCGACGACGAGGCGCCGGCCATCCGCCTCATCAACGGGCTGATTGCCGAGGCGGCGCGCCTCAAGGCGTCCGACATCCACATCGAGCCGTTCGAGAGCGCGCTGGTGGTGCGCATGCGCCGCGATGGCGAGCTCACGGAGATGCACCGCCTGCCGCCGGGCGTCGCCGCGCGCCTGGTCAGCCGCATCAAGGTGATGGCGCGGCTCGACATCGCCGAGCGCCGCCTGCCGCAGGATGGCCGCATGGACCTCGCCTTGGGCGGCAAGCGGCTCGACGTGCGTGTTTCCACACTCCCCGCGCGTGGCGGCGAGCGCGTTGTGCTGCGCCTGCTCGACAAGGACAATGCCGGCATTGATCTCGCCGCGCTGGGCATGCCGCCCGGCATCGAGCAGGGCTATCGCGCCGCGCTGGCCGAGCCCAATGGCCTGGTGCTGGTCACCGGCCCCACCGGCAGCGGCAAGACCACCAGCCTCTATGCCGGCCTGAAACTCCTCAACGATGGCAGCCGGAACATCCTCACCGTGGAGGATCCGGTCGAGTATGCCGTGGACGGCATCGGCCAGACCCAGGTGAACCCGAAGGTGGGCCTCAGCTTTGCCGCCGGGCTGCGCGCCATCCTGCGCCAGGATCCGGACGTGGTGATGGTCGGCGAAATCCGCGACTCAGAGACGGCGGCGATCGCCGTGCAGGCGGCGCTGACCGGCCATCTCGTGCTGTCCTCCTTGCACACCAACGATGCCGCCAGTGCCATCACCCGCCTGCGCGATTTCGGCATCGAGCCGTTCCTGCTGGCCGCCACGGTGCGCGCCATCATGGCGCAGCGGCTGGTGCGCCGCCTGTGTCCGGCCTGCCGCACGCCCGCGGCTGCCGATGCAGGCGTGGCCGCCGCGCTCGATCTGCCGGCCGACGCCAGCATCTGGCAGGCACCGGGCTGCCCGGCCTGCCAGATGAGCGGCCACCAAGGCCGGGTTGGCCTTTATGACCTCATCCGCATGAACGAACCGCTGGCCGCGGCCATCAACGCCGGCGCCACCGCGGCCGATCTGGCGGCAGCTGCGGGCAGCCCCGGCCTGCCGGCGCTCGCCCGCCAGGCGGTGCTGGATGGCCTCACTTCACCGGCCGAGGCGCTGCGCGTGACCGGTGCCTTGGGGGCGGACGATGCCTGAGTGGCGCTACGAGGCGCTCGATCTTGAGGGCAAGCCGCGCACCGGCCAGCTGAGCGCCGGTACCGTCGAAGCGGCGCGCGCCGACCTGCTGGAGCGCCGGCTGTTCGCCACGCGGCTGGAGCCGGCGGCCAG
>NZ_WMHO01000034.1 GCF_010994245.1 Sandarakinorhabdus rubra | reverse complement strand
GCCCACGAAGCCGCGGCCCACTCCGGCTTCGCGCAGCACGGCAACAATGCGCCCCCCCGGCGCCAGCTGTGCGGCGAGCGCCGGCGGCACGCTGGCGATGGCGCCTTCGAACAGGATGAGATCATAGGGCGCATCCGCCGGCCAGCCTTCGACCAGCGGCCCCATATTGGTGGCAACCCCGGCCTGCTCGGCCATTGCCACGAGAGCCGGGTCGCTCTCCAGCGCAGTGACGCGCGCACCCAGCCGCGCCAGGATTGCGGCCGAATAGCCGCTGGCGCTGCCCACCACCAGCGCGCGCTCACCTGGCTGCACCTCGGCCCGTGCCAGCAGCAGGGCAAGGGTCAGCGGCGCCAGCAGGTGACGGCCGGGCGCCACGGCGTGGGCGGCATCGGCATGGGCAAGGCTTGCCAGCGCCGGCGGCAGGAACGGCTCGCGCGGGATGTCGGCAAAGGCGGCCAGTACGGCGGCATCCGTGACACCCACGGTCTTCAACTGGGTGTCCACCATGGTCTGGCGCAATGCGGCGCTGGCGTTGGTCATGTTCGGCCTCTTGGCTCTTCCGCGGCGCTTTTGCCCTGCGACGGCGGCCCATGCAATGAAACTGTTGCAGCGCGCCATGGTGTGGAGGCAATCATGGCGCGTGCGCATTTCCTGATTGCCGCCACGCCGCCACCTTGCTAGGCCACGCGTCCGCTCCCGAGGCCCGATGGCGGAGTGGTGACGCAGCGGACTGCAAATCCGTATACGCCGGTTCGATTCCGGCTCGGGCCTCCAGCGTGCGACGCAGCGGCGAACCGGCGATTCCTTGTTGTTCGGATCGTCTAGCCGGTCCGGGCGGCTCATTTTGCTGGCCTGTGCCGCCAGTCCTTGAGACACCTGAGCACGATCTCGTCTGTCATTCAGGCAGCCATACCGAAAGCCAGCGCGCGGCGATGGCAGCCGCCTCTTCCGCGCCGAACACGCCGGCATCGAGTGACAATTCCAGCCATAGCCCATCGACCAGTGCGGTGATGGCGATCGCAGCCTGGCCGACATCGGCTGCGGCCATGCCCGCGTCCAGCAACAGCGCCTCCAGCGCCACGCGATAGCCGGCATAGATGTCGCGGTGCAGGGCCGCGATCGCCGGATCGGATTTGACCAGGCTCCAGAAGGCCAGCCAGGTGGACAGCAGATCCTGCGTGGCAATCGGTGGACGGAAGCTGGCGTTGACATAGGCGGCCAGCCGCGCCCGCGGATCGGGCCCGGCCGCAGCCACCGCTGCGTCCAGCGCATCGGCGACCGCCGCGCCGACATGGGCGTAGGTCGCCGCCACCAGGTCGTCGATGCCCTCGAAATAGTGGCGGAGCAGACCCGGCGACACGCCGGCATCAGCGCAGATGGTGCGCACCGAAACCCCGCCCGCACCGTGCCTGGCCAGGGCGCGGGCGCAGGCATCGATCAGGTCCTGCGCGCGTCGGTCGGGGGCGCGGACATAGGTGGCACGCAGGCTCATGCCACAATCCATAGCAGCATTGCCAAGCGGGCGGCGACAAGATTATACAGTTGTGCAACAAGGGGACTGACGATGGCAACGCAGCCGGAACCGGCGGCCGATCCCGATGCCGGCTGGTCGCTGCCGGCGTGGATCTATCACGATGCGGAGTGGGCGCAGGCCGAAGCTGCGCGCCTGTTCCGGCCAAGCTGGCAGATTGTCTGCCATCTGAACGACATCCCCAACACCGGCGACTGGCAGAGCCTCGACTATCTGGGTGAATCCATCATCGTGGTGCGCGGCGAGGATGGCGCTCCGCGCGCCTTCACCAACGTGTGCCGTCACCGTGGTTCGCGCCTGCTCGATGGCACGCATGGCTGTGCCAGGAAGCTGGTCTGCCCCTATCATGCCTGGGTCTACGAACTCGATGGCCAGCTGTCGGGCGTGCCGCTGAAATCCACCTATCCCGCTTTCGATCTCGCCGGCCACGGCCTGGCGCCGGTCGATCTTGAAGTGTGGCGCGGCTTCATCTTCGTGCGCCTGGCGCCCGGCCTGCCCAGCGTGGCCGAGATGATGGCGCCCTGGGATGATCAGGTCGCCCTTTATCGCTTCGAGGACATGCAGCCCCTGGCGCCGCCGCGCACCCGGCCGCGCGCGGTGAACTGGAAAAACCTCACCGACAATTATTCCGACAATCTGCACATCCTGCCGTCCCACCCGGGCCTCAAGCGAATGTTCGGGCCGAACTATGTCACGCTGGCGGGGCCCTGGTCAGATTGGCTGGGCGGGCCACTTTGCGATCTGGCGCGCACCGGCAGCTGGTCCGAACGGCTGTATGCGAGGTTGCTGCCGCGCGTGGCCCACCTGCCCGACGATCGCCAGCTGTATTGGTGGTACATCAAGCTTTGGCCCAACATCGCGTTCGACATCTATGCCGATCAGATTGATTTCATGCAGTTCCTGCCCACAGGCCCGACCACCACGGCACTGCGCGAGATTAGCTATGCCCTGCCCGATGATCGCCGCGAGATGCGCGCCGCCCGCTATCTGAGTGGCCGCATCAACCGCGAGGTGAATGCGGAGGACACAACCCTGGTCAGCCGCGTGCAGGCCGGCATGGCATCGTCGTCCTTCACGGTTGGCCCCCTGTCGCAAACCGAAGTGTGCCTGCGCAGCTTTGCCGCCAGGGTCCGCAGCCTCATCCCCGAGGCGCGGCTGCACCATCCCCCGGCCCCCGGCTGGAGCCGGAAATATACCCACCCCTCACACCCGGATGGCCGCGCATGAGATATGATGCCCTGATCATCGGCGGCGGCCACAATGGGCTGGTCTGCGCCTTCTATCTGGCGCGCGCCGGCCTCAAGGTGCGCGTGCTGGAAGCCCGCCACATCATCGGCGGCGCCTGCGTCACGGAGGAATTCGCTCCCGGTTTCCGCAACTCCACGGCCAGCTACACGGTCAGCCTGCTGCGTCCCAAGGTGATCGACGACATGAAGCTGGCCGATCACGGCTTCCGCATCATCGAGCGCACCATTTCCAATTTCTTCCCGCTCGACGGCGACTATCTGAAACTGGGTGGCGGCACCGCCCGCACCCAGGCCGAGTTTGCCCGCTTCAGCCAGAGGGACGCTGCGGCCTTCACGGCCTATGAAGCGGCGCTCGAGCGCGTGGCCGATGTGCTGCGCGACCTTACGCTGAAAACCCCGCCCAATGCCGGCGGTGGCCTGCACGCGCTTGTCAGTGCGGCGGTCCAGGGCCGGCGCCTGGCTGGCCTGGACATCGAGACCCAGCGCGACGTGCTGGACATGTTCGTCCGCTCGGCCCGCGATTTCCTTGATGGCTGGTACGAGCATGACGCGGTCAAGGCCGCCTTTGGGTTCGATGCAGTGGTCGGCAACTATGCCAGCCCCGACACGCCGGGGTCGGCCTATGTCCTGCTCCACCATGTCTTTGGCGAGGTGAACGGCAAGAAGGGCATGTGGGGCCACAGCGTGGGCGGTATGGGGGCCATCACCCAGGCCATGGCCCGCGCCTGCGAACTCGCTGGCGTCGAGATCAGTCTGGAAAGCCCGGTCGAACGCCTGCTCGTGTCGGGCGGCCGCGTTGCCGGCGTGCGCCTGGCATCGGGCCAGGAACTGGCGGCCGACATTGTCGCGGCCAATGTCGGCCCGGCCCTGCTCTATCGCCAGATGGTGGACAGCAGCGACCTGCCGGCCGATTTCAGGCGCCGCATCGCCGGCTACAAGACAGGGTCCGGCACCTTCCGCATGAATGTCGCGCTGTCGGAACTGCCGGATTTCTCCGTGCTGCCGGGCAAGGACAAGGCGGAACACCACACCGCCGGCATCATCATCGCGCCGACGCTGGATTACATGGACAAGGCCTATACCGACGCCCGGGCCAAGGGCTGGTCAGACGCGCCGATCATCGAGATGAAACTGCCCTCCACGGTTGACGACAGCCTGGCGCCGGCGGGCCAACATGTCTGCAGCCTGTTCTGCCAGCAGTTCGCGCCGGAGCTGCCCGATGGCCGGAGCTGGGATGATGTGCGCGAAACGGTTGCCGATCACATCATCGACACGGTCACCGCCCATGCCCCCAATTTCAAGGCCAGCGTCATCGCCCGGCAGATCCATTCCCCGCTCGATCTGGAGCGCAAGTTCGGCCTGATCGGCGGTGACATCTTCCACGGCCGCATGAGCCTTGATCAATTGTGGGCGGCGCGGCCGATGCTGGGGCATGGCGATTATCGCGGGCCAATTCACGGCCTTTACATGTGCGGCAGCGGCACCCATCCGGGCGGCGGCGTCACCGGCGCGCCCGGCCACAACGCCGCCCACGAGATACTGGCCGATCGGCAGTGGCTGGGCCGTTGGCGGCGGGTGTCGGGCAGCTGAGCGTTCAGCCCCGCCGCATCGCCAGCATGACCGGCACGCCGGCGAGCAGCAGCAGGGCGCCCCAGCCCACGGCCTCTGCGCCGGCCGCAACAATGGCCAGCGCGGCGTAGGCCACGCCGCCCACCGCCACCAGCACCAGTGCACCGCCGGCCAGCACCACCGCGCGCCCGCGCAGCCTCAATAGGCTCACTGCGCCGGCCAGATAGGCCACCAGCATGGCAGAGGTGGATACCAGCAGCATGAAGCCGAACAGGCTGGCCAGGCTGCGGCTGTAATTGGCCAGCACCAGGATGCAGGTGAGGCCGGAGGAGAACAGCAGCGCCCGCCCTGGCGCCTGCCGCCCATTCAGCCCGGCAAACCAGCGCGGGAACACCCCGTCCAGCGCCATCGCGCGCGGCATCTCCCCGGCCACCAGCACCCAGCCATTGACCGCGCCCAGGGCCGCAATGGCAGCAAACAGCGCCACCAGCGCGGCCGCGCCATCGCCCACGAACGGCCGCACGAAATCGGCAAAGGGCGACGGCGAGCGTGCCAGGCTGCCGGCCGGCACCAGAGCCAGCATCAGGGCCGAGATCAACAGATAGATGATGCCGGTCATGGCCGTGCCAATCATGGTGGCCAACGGGATCAACCGGCCGGGATCGCGCACCTTGTCGCCGGGAATTGTGGCCGATTCAAAGCCCAGCATCGCCCACATGGTCAGCGTCAGGCTGGCCATCACGCTGCTGCCGTTCATCGGCGTGGGCGGTGTCACCACGGCCGCGCCGCCATCGCGCCCCAGCAGCACCAGGCCCATCACCAGCACCGCCAGCAAGGGCAGCAGCTTCAGCACCGTCGTCACCTTGGCCAATCCGGTTCCCACCCGTGCGCCGGCCAGGTTGGCAGCCGTGCAGGCCAGCACCACCGCCACCGCCACGCCTGCGCCCAACCCCGGCACGCTGTTCAGCACCGGGGCCAGGCCGGCAAGATTGGACACCACGGCCACGGCGAGGGCCGCATTGCCCACCCACACGCCGATCCAATAGCTCCAGGCAATGATGAAACCGGCTTCCGGGCCAAAGGCTTCAGCCACGTAGGCATAGGGTCCGCCGGCTTGTGGATAGGCGCGGGCCAGCGCCGAGAAACAGGCCGCCAGGCACAAGGTGCCGGCAATCGTCACCGCCCAGCCGCCCAGCGCGGACCAGCCAAAGGGCGCCAGGCTGGCCGGCAGCAGGAACACGCCAGAGCCGATCATGTTGCCCACCACCAGGGCGAGGCACGCGCTCAGCCCCAGCGTGCGCGGCACGGTTCCGGCCGGTAGCGGCTGCGGTTTCAGAACCAACGCCAGTTCAGGCTGCCCGGGCGACCGGCTGGCATCTCGCTGGCCCGCGCGCGCCAGCGCCTGGCATCATCGGAACAAGGGTGGTTGGCCATCACCGCCAAGGCTGAAAGTCGCCGTCCCATTTGTCAACGGCGCAGCCACAACCGCCTTGATCACCGAACTTGCGATGCCAGCCTCAGCGTCTGGCGATGCATCTCCAGACCGGCGCCCCGACCGTTTTAATGGCCGTTAACATGGCAGGGCCTGCCGATTGACCCAACCCGATACAGACCGTTGAGCTTGGGCCTTGGCGGTGAGAGCTGTGGCTGGGTGGGCAACACGGCTCTCATCGCAAACCGTTCAAATGCGCCGGGGACAGCATCATGGAACGCTTTGCCAATCTTGTCGTTGCCCGCCGCCGGCTGGTGCTGCTGGCCAGCCTGGTGGTCACGCTGCTGCTCGGCCAGCAGCTGCGCAACCTCAATGTGATCGTTGATGCCGATGAGCTGCTGCCGCGCGATCACCCCTTCGTCGAGGTGACCGAGCGGGTGCAGGCGGTGTTCGGCAACCGGTATACCGTGGTGATCGGCATCACCCCCAGGCAGGGCGACGTGTGGCAGCCGGCCGTGCTCGGCAAGCTGCTGGAGGTGACGGACCGACTGGCCGCCACGCCCGGTGTCACCCGCGCCAATCTGCAGAGCCTGGCGGCGCCGCGTGCCAAGGATATTGCCGGCAACGCCGATGGCCTTCTGGTTTCCCGCCTGCTCGATCATGTGCCGGCCACCGTCGCCGAGGCGCGGGCGGTGCGGGAACGGCTGGCGGCCAACCCGGCCTATCGCGACGTGCTGGTGGGCCGTGATGAACGCACCGCCGCCATTTTTGTAGAGTTCGCCAAGGACCCGAAGGGTTTCGGCCACGTGATGGCCCAAGTGGAGGCGGCCATCGCGCCGGCGCGCGGGCCCGATGTGTCGATCGCGGTGGCAGGCCAGCCCGTGTTCCTCGCCAATCTCGAAACCTTCTCCAAGCGCATGGCCTGGCTGCTGCCGATTGCCATCCTGCTGATCGGGCTTGTCCATTTCGAGGCCTTCCGAACGGTGCAGGGGCTGATCCTGCCGCTGGTGACGGCGGTGCTGGCACTGGTGTGGTCACTGGGAATCATGACGCTGTTTGGCGTGCATCTCGATCCGTTCAACAACGTCACGCCGATCCTGATCCTGGCGGTCGCGGCCGGCCATGCCGTGCAGATGCTGAAGCGCTATTACGAGGAGTATGATCGGCATCGGGCCGATCCGGGCGTGGATCCGCGCGCCGCCAGCCGCGCTGCCGTGATGGCATCGATGGTGCGCGTTGGCCCGGTGATGATGGGCGCCTGCATCATTGCGGCGCTGTCGTTCCTGTCGCTGATCGTGTTCGACATTCAGGCCATCCGCACCTTCGGCGTGTTCTGCTGCCTGGGCATACTTGCCATCGTGGTGGTGGAACTCACCTTCACGCCGGCTCTGCGGGCCATGTTGCCGCCGCCGGCCGCACGCGAAGCGGACGCGGAAAAAGCCATCACCCTGTGGGATCGCTTCGCGGCCCTGCTCGCCGAACAGGTGATCGACACGGCCCATCGCCGCCGCGTGTTCATCGGCGCCGGCGTCTTTGCCGCGCTGATGATTGCCGGCGCTGCCCAGGTCCGCATCGACAACAGCTTGCGCAGCTTCTTCTCGGCCGATCTGCCGGCGCGCGTTGACGATCAGCGGCTCAATGCGCGGCTGGCCGGCACCAACAGCTTCTATGTGCTGGTGGAAGGCGCGTCTGATGATGCGATCAAGGATCCGGCCGTGCTGGCCGCAATGGCCAAGACCCAGGATTGGCTGGCGCGTCAGCCTGGCGTTGGCCACACGTTGAGCCTGGTTGACATGCTCAAGCAGATCAATCGCGGCATGACCGGCGGTACCGGTCCCGGGGTGCTGCCGCAGGATCGGGACCTCATTTCGCAGTATCTTCTGCTCTATTCGATGTCGGGAGAGCCGGGCGATTTCGATGGGCTGGTGGATTATGGCTACCGGAATGCCATCATCCAGGCCTTCGTGAAGACCGACAGTTCGGCCTTCGTCGCCGATCTCGATGCCCGGATCCGCCCACAGATTGCCGCCAATTTCCCGCCGGGCGTGACGGTGCGGCTGGGCGGCTCCATCACCACGCCAACCGCGATGAACGAGGTGATGGTGAACGGCAAGATCAAGAATATCCTGCAGATCTATGCGATGGTGTTCCTGGTCTCGGCGCTGCTGTTCCGCTCCTTGAGCCTGGCGGCGCTGATCCTGCTGCCCCTTGTTTTCACCACAGTTTCGGTGTTCGGCGTGATGGGCCTTGCCGGCATCCCGCTGCAGATCGCGACGGCCACGGTGTCGGCGCTCGCCATCGGGATCGGCGCCGATTACGCCATCTACATGACGTGGCGGCTGCGCGAGGAACTGCGGGCCAATGGACGCAGCGGGGGTGCCGACGAAGCCCGCGCCATCCGCGCCACCTTTGCCAGCGCCGGCAAGGCGGTGATGTTCGTCGCCACCGCCGTGGGCGCCGGTTATGCGGTGCTGATGGCCTCGGCCGGGTTCAACATCCACATCTGGCTGGGCATGCTCACCGTGGTCTCGATGCTGGTGGCGGCGCTGTCCACGCTCACGCTGTTTGTGGCGGCGCTGCTGGTTGTGCGTCCGCGCGTGATCTTTGGCGGCGCCGCGACACGTCTTCGCCCGGCGATGGCTGGCCTTGCCGTGGCCCTTGCGCTGGGCGGCCTGGCGATGCCCGATCGCGCGGCCGCTCAGAGCGTCGATGCCGCGCAGCTGATGGCCGACAGCCTGAAGGCCGGCAAGGCGCTGCGCTCCACGGCCGTCGGTCGCTTCGTCCTCACCAACAAGGCCGGGCAGAGCCGCATCCGCCAGACGCTGTCGGTGAGCGAGGCCAAGCCGGACGGCGAAGGCAATCGCCGTGTCGTGCGCTTCACCGGGCCAGCCGATATTGCCGGCACCTCGGTGCTCACCATCGAGAACGCGGACGCGGATGATGACATCTGGGTCTATCTGCCGGCCCTGAAGAAGGTGCGCCGCCTGCCGGCCTCCAGCCGCAAGGATGCCTTTGTCGGCACCGACTTCAGCTATGGCGACGTGCTGGGCCATCCGGTGGCGGAGTGGAGCCATCGGGTGCTGCGCACTGAAACGCTGTCGGGCATCGCCACCCGCGTGATCGAGTCCACCCCGCGAGATGCCGGTGTCACCGCCAGCACCGGCTATGGCCGCCGCCTGAGCTGGCTGCGTGCAGCCGACAACGTGCTGGTGAAGGCCGAGTATTTCGATGCCACCGGCACGCTGGCGAAGACCTATATCGCCGAAGACGTGCGGCTGGTCGATCCGGTCAATCGCCGCTTCCAGGCCATGCGCCAGACCATGCGCAACCTGACGACCGGCCACAGCACGACCATCGAATATTCCAGCTTCCGCACCGACCAGCCGGTGGCCGCCAGCCAGTTCCAGCCGCGCAGCCTCGAGAACGCCCGCTGACATGCCTTTGTTGTGGTTGCTGGCAGCATCGCTGCTGACAGAGGTTCCCGGCGCGACTGACCCCTCGCCTGTGGAGCAGCCGGCCCCCGCTCCAACCAATGACCCCCTCGGGTCGGAGGCCGGCAACTTCATGGCAGAAACGGGCCTTGCCGATACGCTGGGCCTGCGCCTTTCGGCCCGTGCCGGCGTGTGGACCCATGATCGCGATCTGAATGGCGAAACGCTGGTGCCCATGCTGGGCGTGCGCGCCCGCATCGCGCCGAAGGCCGGCGTCCTTGATGGCCGCGCCGAAGCCTATGCCCAGATAGACCGCACGGGCCGCTGGCGCACGGACGCCGTGGAAGCATGGGCGCGCCTGGCCGTCGGCGAGGTGGAACTGCGCGCCGGCCGCCAGATCATCGTCTGGGGCCGGGCTGACCGGTTGAACCCGACCGACAATCTGTCGGGTCGCGACTACACCCTGCTGGCGGCCAGCGATGATGATCAGCGCCAGGGCCCTGCCATGGTGCAGGGGCGCTGGGGCAGGGGAAATCTCACGGTCGATGCGATCTGGCTGCCGGAATTCCGGCCCAACATCTTCCCGCTCGAACGCAGCCGCCCCGGCATTGCCGTGCTGCCCGATGAGCAGCGCCGCGCCTCGAGCCAGTTCGCGCTGAAGCTGGATTCGAGCGGTGGCGCCTTCGATTGGTCGCTGTCATGGTTCCGCGGTATCGATCGCAATCGCGATTTCACCGCCCGGCCGGCCCTGCCGGGCACGATTGCCGCCCTGCAGCAGACCTTCCCCGATATCAGCGTGCTCGGCGCCGATGCTGCCGGCACCATCGGCACTGTCGGATGGCGGGTGGAGGCGGCCCACACGCGCGTGCTGGGTGCCGACACGGTCTTCATCAAGAACGACAATCTCTGGCTGGTGGCTGGCGGCGACGTGAACCTGGCCGGCGGCTGGAACATCAACCTCCAGTACAGCCTGCGCGTCATCTTCGATCACCGCGATCCGCGCCTGATTGCCGATCCGGTCACCCGCAGCGTTGCCACGCTTTCGGCCGCAGTGAACAACCAGCTCGATCGCGTGCAGAACGGCGTCACCTTCCGTTTGGCGCGGCGCTTTGCCAATGACAGCGCCGAAGCCGAGATCGCCGTCATCCACTATCTCGAGCCCGGTGACACCGCGTTGCGACCGCGACTTTCGACCAGCATCCGCGATGGCCTGCGGCTGGCCGTGGGGGCCGACATCTTCACCGGGCCGTCCAACAGCTATTTCGGGCGGGTTCGTTCGCTGTCGGCCGGCTGGCTGCAACTCACGGCGGGGTATTGAGCAATGATCAAGCTGTTCGGACGCATGCTGCCGATGCTCGCACGAGCCAACGGCGCCGCCATGGTGCCCGCCACCGAGCCCGTGGACAGCCGGTTCCGCGTGATGCCGCACGACATCGACATCAATCTCCACCTCAACAACGGCCGCTATCTTCAGCTGATCGATCTCAACCGTGCCGAATGGCTGATCCGCACCGGCATCTGGGCGGTGATCCGGCGCAACCGGTGGAAGCCGATCCTGGGATCGGTGGCGGTGCAGTATCGCCGCGAGCTGCGCCTGTGGGACGTGGCCCGCATCGAAACCCGCCTGCTGGGCTGGGATGAGCGCTGGACCTATCTTGAACATCGCGTGCGCAATGGCGACGGCCGTTCCGTGGCATTGTCTCTGGCCAAGGCCGGCTTTCGCAGCCATGGTCGCTGGATCGATCCCGAAGATCTGCGCGCGCAGTTGCCCTATCCGCTCAGCCCGCTGGTCCTGCCCGATCATGCCAGGGCGCTGTTGGCGTTTGACGATGCCGTCGACGGCCGCCATCAACCTCAGCTCCGGGCCTTGGCCTGACCGGCATTCTGCCACTGTAATCAATGAAATAATCAGCCGACATGAAGTTCTTGAACGCAATGTGCAGTTTGCAGTGGGCATGAGTGAACCATCCGAAAGTGCCTCGATTCTGATCGTCGAGGATGATCCGATCGTCCGCAGCATCGTGGCAACGTCCCTGGGCGCGGCCGGTTTCGTGGTGCGGCAGGCCGATACCGGCGATGCCGCCCGGGCCAGCTTTGCCGAAACGCCGGCCGATCTGGTGCTGATCGATATTCGCCTGCCCGATGGGTCGGGGCATGAGGTGGCTTCCAGGCTGCAATCGATCGGCAATCCCGCCGTCATCTTCCTCACCAGCCTTGGCGGCACACAGGATCGCATCCGTGGCCTTGATCTGGCCGATGATTATCTGGTGAAGCCCATCGACCTGGGCGAACTGAATGCGCGGGTGCGTGCCGTGCTGCGGCGCTGGCGGCGCGGCCAGCCCGGCGCGGCCACGCGCGAGCTGGCCGGGTGGACGCTCGATCTGGTGCGCCGCGAACTGGCTGATCCCGATGGCCAGGTGCAGCGGCTGACCCGTGCCGAATTTGATGTGCTCGCTGCGCTTGTGCAGGCCGGCGGTGCCGTCCTGTCCCGTGACTATCTGCTGGAAGTCAGCGGCTCGGCCGACAGCCTGACGGCAGCGCGCAGTATCGACGTCTTGGTGAGCCGCATTCGCCGAAAACTGCGGGGCAGCGCCCTGGCCGCCGCCCTGCAGACCGTGCCCGGCCAGGGCTATCGCTGGCAGCTTGCCGCATGAAGGGCCGCGGCATAGGCCTGCACCAGTCCCGGCGCACGCTGCGCCAGGGCGGCAACGTTGCCCTGTCCGGCCTCGGCAGCAGCCAGATCGGCAGCCAGGCCCGCCAGGCCGAGGCTGGCAGCGCCGCCGCGAAGGCGGTGCAGATGATCACCGATGTGGGCCGTGGGCATCTCGGTCAGTTCCGCCAGCCCGTCCGCCAGCTGCGCGGCCAGCGCCAGCAACTGTTCGCGGCCCATCAGCGCCAGCAGTTGCGCCAGCCGGGGTTTGTCGATTTCGCCCATTGCCTGCTGCCTCCACCATGGCCGCGGTGACGATGCAACCCTTTCTGGCAGTGCGCCCCTGGCCCACCGCGCCCCCGGCATGGACCGAAACGCTGCTGCTCAATCTCGGCGTGGCGCTGGCCTATTTCGCCACCGGCATGGCCGGGTTGAAGCTGGCGTTTGTGGGCGATGTCGTAACCCTGTTCTGGCCGCCCACGGGGATCGCCTTTGCCGCGCTGTGGATGGGCGGGCGGCGGCTGGTGTGGGGTGTGATCGCCGGCGCCTTTGCCGTGAATGCCTTCCAGATGGCCCACTGGCCGTTCGCTGCGCTGGTGGCACTGGGCAATGCCCTGCCGGCGCTGGTGGCGACCATCATCCTGCGCAGCCGCATTGAACAGCGCATGCGAGCGACCGGTGAACCGGGCGAGTTGTGGCGGGTTCTGCTGTTCATCCTGATCGCCGCGCTGGGCAGCACCACGCTGTCGGCCACGGTTGGCACGCTGGCCGTGGGCGCCGCCGGCGCGGCAAACAGCGCTGTGTCATCAGCCTGGCTGGTGTGGTGGATGGGCGATGCGATGGGCGTGCTCATCGTGGCGCCGCCCATATTGCTGTGGGATCGCTATCTGAGGCACCGCCCACGCCTGCGCGACGTGGCCGATGCCGCCGCCTTTGCCATGGCCGGCGTCGGCATCATCGCCGGGCTGCTGCTGATCAACAATCCGATCTGGGCGGTGGAACTGTGCAAGCTGTTCACCCTGCTGCTCAGCCTTTGGGCCGGCGCACGCTTCGGTCTCACCGGGCCGGCAGCCGTGACGTTGCTGATGGCGGCCGGCGGCGTTGGCGTGACCTTGCTGGGCGTTGGGCCGTTCAAGCGCGAAAGTTTCTATGACAGCTTTGCCCTGCTGCATTCCTACCTCTTCGCCGAAGCCATCGCCGGCATGCTGCTGGCAGCCGCCCTGGCCGACCTGCGACGCACGGTGCGCGCTGAAAGAGTGGCCCGCAGCGCCGCCGAACGCGCGTCGTCCGATCGCATTCGCCTGCTCACGATGATCAGCCACGATGTGCGCACGCCGTTGGCCGGCATGATGGGCGTGCTGCAACAGTTCGAGCGCTCGCCCATGACCGCGGAACAACAGCGCCTGACCGGTCTCGGGTTGCGGGCGGGCCGGGTGCTGACGACGCTGGTGACCGATATCCTCGATGTTGCCAGGGCCGATGCCGGGCGCATTGTCCTCAATCCAGCGCCCTTCAGCCCCGCGCAATCGATTGGCGACGTGATGGAAATCGTTGCCGAACCGGCCGCCGCCAAGGGCATCGCGCTGTCCGCCGTCGGTCAGGACCGCCTGCCCCGACAGGTGCTGGGTGACCGGGCCCGCTTTGAGCAGGTGCTTGGCAATCTGGTCACCAACGCCATCAACTACACCAGTGCCGGTTCCGTGAGCATCGCTGTCGGCTGG
Source organism: Sandarakinorhabdus rubra (assembly GCF_010994245.1). Lineage (GTDB taxonomy): Bacteria > Pseudomonadota > Alphaproteobacteria > Sphingomonadales > Sphingomonadaceae > Sandarakinorhabdus > Sandarakinorhabdus rubra. The sequence continues at coordinate 2,753 of NZ_WMHO01000034.1, read as the reverse complement.
CACCAGGGCGCGCCGCTGCCGCTGGTGATGGAAATCAGCGATACGGGCCCCGGCATCCCGCCCGACCGTGTGCCAAACCTGTTCGATGCTTTCGTGCTGGAGCCCAAGCCCGGCAACCGCTCGACCGGCCTGGGGCTTGGCCTGCACATCTGCCGGCGGCTTGTGGAACTGATGGGCGGCAGCATCACGTACCGCGCGCCGCCAACCGGAGGCAGCCAGTTCCGCATCGAATTGCCGCTGCCCGCAATTGTGGCGCCAGACAGCCCTGGCATGGTGGTTGCCGATCCACCTCGCCGCATCCTGTTGGTGGAAGACGATCCGATTGCCGCCACCGTCACCACCAGCCTGCTCGCCAGCCATGGCCACCACGTGATCACTGCTGCCAGCACCGAGAGCGCCATCGATGCCCTTGTGCAGGAAACCCCTGATCTGGTGCTGATGGATATCAGCATTGGTGGGGACAACGAGGGGGGATTGGTCGCCGTGCGGCGCATCCGGGCGCTGGGCGGCCAGGCCAGCCTTGTCAGCCTTGTTGCCCTGACGGCGCACGGCGCGCGCGAAGATCACGCCCGCTATCTCGCTGCCGGTCTCGACGCCGTGCTGGTCAAGCCGCTGGCGCTGGAGGATGGTCTCGCCGCAACGCTGGCGCGCGCCACCACGCTTGAAAGCCTCGACGTTTGAGGTTCGCTCCTGCGGCAACGGCGTGAGTGTCAGGCGGGCGGGGCTCCTCCCTTGCGCGAACTCACGCGCGAAGATGCCGGCTCCGATCCTCCTGCCCGGCTGGCCATTGCCGTTTCAGCGCCTGCAGCACGGCGATGGCAACAAGCGCGCCGCCCAGGATCGTCAGCGCCAGCGGCACGCCCACTGGCGCGAACTTCAACATTCTTGCTAGCACAGGCAGCCACTGGGTGGCCGCAAGCAACGCCAGCACCAGCCCCAGCACCAGCATCACCACTCGATTGGCGCCGCCCACCAGCGCCCGCAGCGTGCCGCCAAAGCGGCGATTGATCAGCATCAGCACCAGCACGCCGGCACACAGGGACAGGAACGCCGCCGATCGCAGCAGTGGCTCGGGCAGACCCGTCTGCCACAGGGCGAGCGTGAAGGCGGCGATCAGCGCCAGCACCACGACCCCCTGAGCGGCCGACCTGGCGACCATGGCAGGCGCAAACAGCGGCGCATCCGGCGAACGCGGTGGCCGGCGCATCACATCGGCTTCGGCATCCTCTGATTCAAAGGCCAGTGCGCTGACCGGATCAATGATCATCTCCAGCAGGGCGATATGCACCGGGCCCAGCAGCAGCGGCATTCCCGTCAGGAGCGGCAGCAGCGCCAGCCCGGCAATCGGCACATGCACCGCCACGATGAAGCCCATGGCCTTCTGCAGATTGTCGTGGATGCGCCGGCCCAGCCGCATGGCGGTGACGATGGCGCCGAAATCATCATCGAGCAGCACGATGGCCGAGGCTTCGCGCGCCACGTCGGTGCCGCGTCCGCCCATGGCCACGCCGATGTGCGCGGCCTTCAGCGCCGGCGCGTCGTTGACGCCGTCGCCGGTCATCGCCACCACCTCGCCGCCGGCCTTCAGCGCGGTAACGATGCGCAGCTTCTGGCGCGGCTGGATGCGGGCGCACACGCCCACCCCCGCCAGCCGGCGGCTGAGGGCGTCATCGTCGAGCGCGTCGAGCTCGGCGCCGGTGAGGGTGTCCAGCGGCTCGATGCCGGCCTGGGCGGCAATGGCGCGGGCGGTTTCGGGATAATCGCCAGTGATCATCATCACCCGCACGCCGGCGGCCCGGCAGGCGCGCACCGCAGCGGGCACATCGGCGCGCAGCGGATCGGCGATGCCGACAAGGGCACGGAATTCGAGCGGCAGCGCGCCGAGGTCGACTGGCAGTGGCCCGTCCGGCAGGGCGCATGCGGCCAGCGCCAGCACGCGCAGGCCCTGCGCGGCCATCGCCCTGGCGGCGGCCTCCATGCCGGCCAGCGCGGCGACATCAAGCCTGCACAGCCGCGCCACCGCTTCGGGGGCGCCCTTTGCCGCGCACTGTCCGCCAGCCCAGGCCTGCGCCATAACAGGTTGGCCAGGCGCCAGTGGATAGAGGCGCAGCACGTCCTCCGCCAGCGCCGGGGCACCGAGATCGGCGGCGAGAGCGTGGAAGGCAATGTCCATTGGATCGGTAGGGTGGGGCGGGCTGGCCAGCCGGCCGAGCGCGGCGAGCTCGGCATGAGCGGCAGCATCGGGCGCCGCGGCCTGCGCGTCACCGGGCCGCCACAGCGCCACCACCGCCATGCGGTTCTGGGTGAGGGTGCCGGTCTTGTCGCTGCATAGCACGGTGGCGGCGCCCAGCGATTCGATGGCGGCGGCGCGGCGCACCAGCACATGGCGGCGCGACAGCCGCATGGCCCCCATCGCCATGAACACGGTGAGGACGACCGGAAACTCCTCCGGCAGCATCGCCATGCCGAGCGCGATGCCGGCCAGCACCGCCTGCAACCAGCCGCCGCGCAGCAGGCCATAGAGCAGCACCGCCGCCAGGCTCGCCGCCAGCCCGAAGCCGGCAAACCACAGCACCAGACGGCGGGTCTGCACGGCAAGGCGCGGCACCTCGGTGTCGACCGTGGCCAGCATGATGCCGATCTGGCCCATGTGGGTGGCGGCACCGGTGGCGAGCACCTGCGCCAGGCCGGCGCCGCGCACCACCAACGTGCCGGCGTGGAGGTGCGGCAGGCCATCACCACCCGGCGGCGCC
>NZ_WMHO01000339.1 GCF_010994245.1 Sandarakinorhabdus rubra | reverse complement strand
AGCCCGCTGCCGTCACGGCGCCGGTCACCCTGCCAGCCGGCAGGCGGCACGGCGGGCTGGCCGGCGAGATCGCGGCCGATGCGATCCCCCACGCTGCCCGGCGCGCCGCGCTGCGGGCCGCGATTCCAGTTGCCATTCCAGCCCGGACGGTCGCCATAGCCATTCCAGCCGGGGCGGTGCCAGGACGGGCGGTTCCAGCCCCAGTTGCTCCAGCCCGGGTAGCGGCCAGCCCAACCGTTCCACGCCCAGGCCGGCGCCTGCCAGCCCCAGCCCCGGTCCCAGCCGCTGTTCCAGCCCCAATAGGGGCTGTGCTGCCAGCGGCTGCGGCCCCACCAGGTGGCACCATAATTCCATGGCAGCAGGCGGTTGCCAAAGCCGATGCTGAACAGGCTGGCCCGCGGCACCCACAACCACGACGGGCCGTACCAGCTGTTCCAGTTGTCATAGCCCCAGCCCGAACCGAACCCCAGACCCACGTTCCATTGCACCTGCGGCGGGATCGGCGCCCAGCCCACCACCTCGTCGGCCTCGCGCCATGCCACCCAGCTTGGGCCCCATGTGGTGCCGGGCACCCACAGCCAGCCGATCTGATCATCAAAGCCCCAGCGGCCATAATGATCGGTGGCCCAGCCCCAAGGATCGGCCGACAGCCAGAAGCGGTTCTCTAGCCAGCGGCCGTTCCGATAGGGGCGCCAGCCGGCCGCCGCCGCCGGCACGAAGGCCCGGCCCCAACGCGAGTCGACCCAGCGACCATGCGCGCCGAGCGGCTCATAGAAGACATCGATATCGGGCACATCCTCAGGCCCCCACAGGGCACCCGGCTGGTCCGGCCAGCTCGTGGCATAGCCGCCCATCACCGGCTGGTAGCCATCGGCATAGTCCGGCGCCCGGCCGGAGACATAGGAGGGCGTGGCACAGGCCGTCAGCGCGAGGGCCAGAGGCGCCAGAAGCAGAGTGGGCAAGCGGAGCATGGGCAAGCGGAGCATGGGCGCTGGGCCTTTGCGCAAGAGAGGGTGATAGGGTCACACAGGACCGCTGTCGCCAGCATGAACGTTGCAGTTTCGTTGCAGCGCTGGCTGGGCAGGCGTCAGCCCAGCGCCCTCCAGGCGACATAGAGGGCAGTGAGGATGACCATTGCGGCAAACAACCGGCGTGCGAGGGCGGCGCGCGCGGCCAACCGCGGCGCCAGCGGGCGGGCCAGCGCCACGCCGACGGCGCCGCCGGCGATCATGGCGATGAGCGCCGGGCCATCCACCCGCCCGGCCACCGCGTAGGTGCCAGCCGTGGCAACGCCGAACACCAGCACCGACAGGAGGGAGGAGGCCGCGGCATTGGCCAACGTCATGCCGGTGGCCGCCATCAGGCCGGGCACGATCAGGAAGCCGCCCCCGATCCCGAAGAAGCCGGCCGCCAATCCCACGCCCAGCCCGGCCGGCACCAGTTTCACCGTCATCGCCATGTCCAGCCGCACCGCCGGGTCGCCTTCGTTGCGCACCGGTCGCAGCATGGCCAGCCCCATGGCCCTTCGCAGCGCAAAAAGCAAGTGCGCCACCTTGGCAAGCCGCGCCAAAGCCGGCAGGTGTGGCGCCCGTTCAACAGGGGA
>NZ_WMHO01000338.1 GCF_010994245.1 Sandarakinorhabdus rubra | reverse complement strand
CCATCACGCCGCGCCGCAGCCACGGCCGACCCGGCATCAGCAGCACCAGCGGCGCCGCCACCAGCAGCGCCAGCAGCAATGCCGCCGCGCTCACCCCCAGGTGGGCGGCCAGCGCCACGGGCAGCGCCTCCCAGCCGGAAATCATGGCGCGACGATCCCGGCCAGCGCCCGGGCCTGCGCCAGCGGCTCGGCGATCAGCGCCTGCACCGCCGGGTGCGGATCGGCAGCGACCGCGCCCGGCGGCCCGGCCGCGACCACCCGGCCGCCATCCAGCACCAGCATCAGATCGGCGCGCAGCAGCGCATCGGCGACATCGTGGGTGACGAGCAGGGTGGTCAGCCCCTGGGCGCGGTGCAGCGCCTCCAGCCGATCGGCCAGCGCCGTGCGGGTTTCGGGATCGAGCGCGCCGAACGGTTCATCGAGCAGCAGCAGGCGGGGGGATGCAGCCAGCGCGCGGGCCAGGCCCACGCGGCTGGCCTGGCCACCCGACAGCTCGCCCGGAAAGCGCAGCGCCAGCCGTTCGGGCAGATCGAGCATCGCCATCAGCTCGGCCGCACGCGCCAGCCGGCGCGGCTTCGGCCAGCCCAGCAGCCAGGGCACCGCCGCGATATTGTCGGCCACCGTCCAGTGCGGAAACAGGCCGCCGCCCTGCACGGCATAGCCGATGCCGCGCCGCAGCTGCATGACGTCGGCGGCAGCGATATCGGCGCCGAACAGGTGGATGTGGCCGGCATCGGGCGCCACCAACCGGTTGACCAGCCGCAAGAGGCTGGTCTTACCGGCCCCCGAAGCCCCCACCAGCGCGACCAGTGCCCCCGGCGGGATCACCAGGTCGATGCCGTCCAGCACCGGCACCCCGCCCAGCGCAAGGCGCACGCCGGCCATCGCCAGCGCCGCCGGCGCGAAGGGTTGGAGGGATGTCATCGCCGTGTTGTGGCACAGAGGGCGGCAGCGCCCCAGCCCCAAAAGCGGGCATCTGATCGCCAGCGCGCACCGCGTCATGCACTCGTCACTGGCCTTGGCCACGACGCCCGTTTAGGGATTCGCCCATGCCCGCCTTGTTGTTGCCATTCCTGTCGCTCGGCTGCGGCGCCCTGGCTGCGCTGGGCTTTGCGCCGCTCGATCTCTGGCCGCTCACCCTCTTGGCGCTGGCCGGCCTGATGGCGCTGGTGGCCGGCGCCCGCAGCGCCTGGACAGCGGCCGGCCATGGCTGGCTGTTCGGCACCGGCATGTTCGCGGTGTCGCTCAACTGGATAGCATTTGCCTTCACCTTCCAAAGCAAGATGGACCCGATGCTGGGGTGGGCGGCGGTGCTGGGCCTGGCGCTGTATCTGGCGCTGTTCGTGGCGCTGCCGGCCGGTCTGGCAGCCGCGCTGGTGCGCCCGCCACTGGCCCGCTGTCTTGCCGTCGCGGCGCTGTGGGTACCGGCCGAATGGCTGCGCGGCGTGGCGCTCACCGGTTTTTCCTGGAATCCGCTGGGGGCCATCTGGCTGCCGCTGCCGGGCTTGGCGCAACTGGCGGCGCTGCTGGGGGCGGCCGGCCTGTCGCTGGTGGCGCTGCTGTGCGCGGCCGCCCTGCTGTGGCTGGCGCGCGGGCCGGGGCGCGGCGTGCGGCTGGCTGGCGTCGGCCTGCTGGCGATGGCGG
>NZ_WMHO01000337.1 GCF_010994245.1 Sandarakinorhabdus rubra | reverse complement strand
GCCGGCGCCCAGCGCCTGCATCAGCGCGGCGCGGGGCTGGTGGGTCTGGATCAGCACGCGCCCCGGCTTCTGCCCACGCCCGGCCCGGCCGGAGGCCTGCACGATCTGCTGCCAGGCGCGCTCCCCGGCACGCAGGTCGCCGCCGGCCAGGCCGAGATCGGCATCAACCACGCCAACGAGCGTGAGGTCGGGGAAATGATAGCCCTTGGTGACCATCTGGGTGCCGATGAGGATGTCGACGTCGCGGGCCTCCACCGCCGCCACCAACGCTGCGGCGCGGGCTGGGGAGGTGATGGTGTCGGAGGTGACGATGGCGGTGCGCGCGGCTGGAAACAGCCGCCGCACCTCCTCGGCAATGCGTTCGACGCCGGGGCCGCAGGCCACCAGATGGTCTGCCTCGCCGCATTCCGGGCAGGCTTCGGGCACCGGCGAGACGTGGCCGCAGTGGTGGCAGGCCAGCCGGCGTGACAGGCGATGCTCCACCATCCAGGCCGTGCAGTTGGGGCATTGCATGCGGTGGCCGCAGGCCCGGCAAAGGGTGAGCGGGGCATAGCCACGCCGGTTGAGGAAGAGCAGGCTCTGCTCGCCCCGGGCCAGCGTCTCGGTCAGCGCCGCCATCAGCAGCGGCGACAGGAAGCTGCCGCGCGCCGGCGGATGCCGCGTCATGTCCACCAATGTCACCTCGGGCAGCGCCGCCCCGCCGAAACGGCCCGGCAGCGCCAGGCGCTTGTAGGTGCCGCGCTGGCTGAGCACCTGCGTCTCGATCGCCGGGGTGGCGGTGGCCAGCACCACCGGCAGGGCCTCCATCCGGGCGCGCATCACCGCCACGTCGCGGGCGTGATAATGCACGCCCTCCTCCTGCTTGAAGCTGGCCTCGTGCGCTTCATCGACGATGATCGCCCTGAGGTTCGCATAAGGCAGGAACAGCGCGGAGCGGGCGCCCACCACCACGCGGGCGCGGCCATCGGCGATCGCGGCCCAGGCGGCGCGGCGCTCGCTGGTTTTCAGGTCGCTGTGCCAGGCCACCGGCTGGCAGCCGAAGCGGGCGGCAAAGCGCGACAGCCAGGGGGCGGTGAGCGCAATTTCGGGCAGCATGACCAGTGCCTGGCCGCCCTGCCGGATCGCCTCTGCCACCGCTTCGAGATAGACCTCGGTCTTGCCCGAGCCGGTGACGCCTTCCAGCAGGAAGGGCGCGAACTGGCCGGCCGCCACGGCGGCCACCAGCGTGTCGGCCGCGCCGCGCTGCTCGTCGGACAGCGACGGCGGGGCATGGTCGGGATCGGGCACGGGCGGGCTGGCATCGCCCGAGACCAGCTCAGGCAGCAGCGTGCCGGCGGTGACAAGCCCGCGGATCACCGCGTCCGACACGCCGGCCATCCGCGCCAGGTCACGCGCCGTGCCCTGTCGCCCCTCCAGGCGTTCGAGGGCCTGCGCCCGCTCCGGCGTCAGCCGCGTCGGGAGTGGCCCGCCCAGGCGATACTCGGTGAAGGCGCGCGGGTTCAGGAAGGCGACCGACGGCCAGGCCATGCGCACCACGGCCTGCAGCGGCGCCACATAATAATCCGCTGTCCACTCGATCAGCCGGCGCAGCGGGGCGGCCAGCGGCGGCAGGTCCAGCCGCGCCGCCACGGGGCGCAGGCGATCGTCTGGCACATCGGG
>NZ_WMHO01000336.1 GCF_010994245.1 Sandarakinorhabdus rubra | reverse complement strand
CCTGGCCACCGCCGGCACCTGGTCAGCCGGCAGCTGCAGCAGCAGCACGTCGCCGGCTTCCGGGGCCTGCATGGCCAGCGCCTCGGCGATCGCCTTGCCGCGCCGGCTCAACGCCACCAGCGCCACGCCATCGCGGGCGAGGAGAGCGCTGGCACCGGCGTTGCCCACCAGCGGCGATCCGTCGGTGACCACGAACTCCGCGAAGGCGCCTTCCAGCAGGTCGTCCTCGGCCTCTCCGGCCAGTTGCAGGCCCCAGCGCACCAGCGCCTGTTCCACCACCGGCGCCCGCCCTTCCACCTGCACGATGTCGCCGGGCAGCAGGCGCCGGGTCGGGCGCGGCGCCGTCACCAGCATGCCGCCGCGATCGATGGCATGCACCTCCAGCCGGTCATCCCCTGCCATGGTGGTGGCCAGCCGCTCCACGGTCAGGTCCGCCGACACGCCAGGCGGCACGCGCAGCTCGAACAGATAATCGGCAATCCGGAACTTCAGCGGCTCCTCACCGCGCTCGGCACGCACCGGCAGCAGCCGCACGAGCAGGATGGTCATGGCGATGCCGATCACCGCCAGTGGCAGACCCACCCACGCGAAATCGAACATTGCAAAGGCCTTGCCGGCATAGTCGGTGCGGAGCCGCGCCAGCAGGATATTGGGCGGTGTGCCGATCAGCGTGACCAGGCCGCCCAGAAGCGAGGCAAAGGCCATCGGCATCAGCACCCGGCTGGGCGAAACGCGAGCGGCCCGGCAACTGGCCAACGCAGCCGGGAGCAACAGCGCCAGCGCGCCGACATTGTTCATCATCGAGGACGCGGCGCCGCACAGCAGGGCATAGACCGCCGATATGCCCACTTCGGCGGTCAACAGCGGCTGCAACGGGCGCAACAGGCGTTCCAGCAAGCCGGACCTCGACACCGCCGCCGACAGCACCATTACCGCTGCAACGGTGATCACCGCGGTGTTGCCAAAGCCGCTGAACGCCTCGCCGGCCGGCACCAGCCCCAGGAGGACGCTGGCCGCCAGCATCATCAGCGCCACCAGATCGTGGCGGATACGCTCCGTGGCAAAGCCGACGAGACCGACAGCGAAGATCAGCAGGATGAGGGCGCCATCGGACAACATTGCCGCAAGCTTGGCGCACGCGGGCGGTGCGCACAATTGCGCGCCGAACGAACCGGCGCGCCAGCAGCACCGATCAGGCCGAGAGGGCCGCCTTCACCGCCGCAATCGCTTCGGCGGCCTTCGCGCCATCGGGGCCGCCGGCCTGTGCCATGTCGGGCCGGCCACCGCCGCCCTGCCCGCCCAGCGCGGCCGCTGCAACGCGCACCAGGTCAACCGCCGAGCGGGTGGCGACCAGGTCATCGGTAACACCCACCGCCACGCTGGCGCGGCCCTCGTTCACTGCGACCAGCACGGCGACGCCGCTGCCCATCGCCGCCTTGGCTTCGTCGATCAGGCCGCGCAATGCCTTGGGATCGAGCCCGTCGAGCACGCGGCCCTGGAAGCTGATGCCATTCACCGTCTCGATACTGGCATCGCCGCCACCGGTGGCCGGCCCGGCGAGCGCCAGCGCCTTCTTGGCGTCGGCCAGTTCGCGTTCCAGCCGCTTGCGCTCGTCCAGCAAGGCCGCCACGCGCGCCGGGACTTCCTCCGGCCGCGCGCGGA
>NZ_WMHO01000335.1 GCF_010994245.1 Sandarakinorhabdus rubra | reverse complement strand
AGACGAGCGGGGCCAGCGGCGCTGCGGCCGTGAGCTTGCCGCGCGCGGCCGGAGGGGCGGTGGGCGCTGTCACCCTGCCTTCACCCGCGCGATCGCGTCGGCAAGGCCCGCCGCCCACTTGGTGATGTCGCCGGCGCCCAGGCAGATCACCTGGTCCCCGGGCTGGATCACGCCGGCCAGCCGCGCCGCCAGGTCATCGGCCCCGGCCACCGTCTCGGCATGGGGGTGCCCGGCCGCCACCAGCCCGGCGGCCAGCGCGGCGGCGTCCACGCCTTCGATCGGCGCCTCGCCGGCGGCATAGACCGGCGCGACATACACCATGTCGGCATCGTTGAAGGCGGCGCAAAAGTCCGCCATCAGGTCGCGCAGCCGGGTGAAGCGGTGCGGCTGCACCACGGCGATCACGCGGCCAGTTGCGCCCTCGCGGGCGGCGGCCAACACGGCGCGGATCTCCACCGGGTGGTGGCCATAATCATCGATGATGGTGGCGCCCGCGACCTCGCCCACCTTGGTGAAGCGGCGCTTGACGCCGCCGAAGCGGGCCAGGCCGGCGCGCAGCGCGTCATCGTCGACGCCCAGTTCCAGCGCCACGGCGATGGCGGCCAGCGCGTTCTGCACATTGTGGCGGCCGGGCATCGGCAGCACCAGATCATCGATGCGGCGCTGCTGGCCATCGCGCAGGCGCACCAGCACGGCAAAGCGGTTGCCGCCCGGCACCGGCGTCACGTCTGCCCCGCGCACATCGGCGGTGGCGGCAAAGCCATAGGTAATGATCCGCCGGTCCGACACGCGCGGGATGAGCGCCTGCACCTCCGGATGGTCGATGCACAGGATCGCGGCGCCATAGAAGGGCACGGCATGGACGAAGCGTTCAAAGCCCTGCTTCACCGCTTCGAAATCGCCCCAGTGATCGAGATGCTCAGGGTCAATGTTGGTGACGATGCCGAAGGTGCCGGTCAGCCTGAGGAAGCTGCCGTCGCTTTCATCGGCCTCAACCACCATCCAGTCCGACGCGCCCAGCCGCGCGTTGGAGCCAATCGAGTTGATGATGCCGCCGTTGATCACCGTGGGATCAAGCCCGCCGGCATCGAGCAGCGTCGCCACCATCGAGGTGGTGGTGGTCTTGCCGTGGGTGCCAGCCACTGCGACGCAGCTTTTCAGGCGCATCAGCTCGGCCAGCATCTCGGCGCGGCGCACCACCGGAATGCGTTTGGCACGCGCCGCCACCACTTCCGGGTTGTCGGGCCGGATCGCGGTGGAGGTGACCAGCACGGCGGCGTTGGCTACGTTCTCGGCGCTCTGGCCGATGAACACGGTGATGCCCTTCTTGCGCAGACCCTCCACCACGTAGCTTTCGGCGGCGTCGGAGCCCTGCACGGCAAAGCCCAGATTGGCCATCACCTCGGCAATGCCCGACATGCCAATGCCGCCGATGCCGACGAAATGGATGACGCCGATATCGGTGCGGAAACCGGGGCGCAGCCGGATGCTGGTGCCGGCGGGGCTGACAATTTGGGAAACGGGCGGGTTCATGCGATCAATCCGGTGGCGATTACAAGGTTGGCCAGCCGCACGGCAGCATCGGGGTGGCCGGCGGCGCGCGCTGCGGCCGCAGCGGCGGCCAGCCCCTGCCGGTCGGTCAGCCACGGCGTCAAGGCATCGGCGAGGGACTGTGGCGTAAACG
>NZ_WMHO01000334.1 GCF_010994245.1 Sandarakinorhabdus rubra | reverse complement strand
GGCTTCTCCGGGCCAGGCGGCGCCGGCACCGGCGGCGCGATCACGCTGGCGGCAGCCGGCGGCGGGCAGATCAGCGCCGCCAACCCGTTGCTGCTGGCAGTGAACGGCATCGGCGGCGCCAGCCAGAGCGGTGCCAGCGGCGGCACCGGCACCGGCGGCACGGTCGCGCTGCGAGCCGACGGCACCGGCAGCCTGATCAGCCTTGCCGATGCGACCCTCGGCGCCGACGGGCTGGCGGTCGCCGGCGGCAGCGGCGCGGGCGGCACCGTGCTGCTCGATGCCAGCGCTGGCGGCCTGATCGATGCTGGTCTCCTGTCGATCAGCGCCAGCGGCCTGCCGGCGCCAGGCGACAATGCCTTCAGCGGCGCTGTCCAGCTGCTGGCCCGGGGCGGTGGCACGCTCAGTCTTGCCGCACTGGATGCGCTGGCCGGCGGCTTCCTGCCCCCGGCCAGCGGCCAGCGCAGCGGCCTGGTGGCAACCGCCGGGTCCAGCATCGGCATCAGCGGCGATGCCACGCTGGCCACCGCCGGGGACATCGGCCTCAACGATGGGGGAACCATCACGGTTGGCGGCTTCCTGCAGCTTTATGCTGACGGGCTGGTGACGGCAGGCTTCGCCACGCCCACTGCTGGCGCCACCGGCACGGTGACCGCTGCGGACCTGTTCGTGCAGGCTGGCACCACCCTGTCGCTGGCCACTGCGCTGGCCACCACCGCTGGCGACATCGGCCTGCTGGCCGGCGGCGCCATCAGCGTCGGCGATCTCGGTTCGGCTCGCGATGCCATCCTGCTCGCCGGTGGCAGTGTCAGCACCGGCAGTATCACCACCGGCAGTGGCAACAGCCTGTTCATCGGCACCATCACGCAGGCTGGCTCCATCGGGTTCCCGCCCAATTCGCCGCCCGATTACAGTGCGCTGCTGGCCAGCGTGCCGGCGGCGATCAACGGCAGCATCAGCATCGGCGGCAATGTCGGCACCAGCGGTCTGCAACTGGCCGCCACCGGCAACGTGACGCTGGCCGGCACCAGCCAGGTGGATACCGATATCTTCATCATCAGCGGCGGCGACCTGGCGATCGGGCCCACCACGCTCACCGGCAGCCTGTTCCTTGATGCCGGCGGCCGCGTCAGCCTGACCGGGCCGATCGCGGCGCCCTTCATCAACGTGCAGTCGGCCGACATCGCGATCAGCGGCGGTCAGATCGGCGGCGCCGACACCCAGAGCATCAGCCTGTTCAGCCTGGCCCCCACCACGGTGATCGGGGGCGCGGGCGCTACAGCGGCCGGCAGCTACAGCCTCTCGAGTGGCGAGTTCGGCGCCCTCAGGGCCAACAGCATCTTCATCACCACCGGCGGCAGCATGCGGGTGGAACAGCTTGCCCTTGCTGCCAGCCAGACCAGTGTCTCCCTTGGTGCCGACGGCCTCTTGAGCGTGGTTGGCGCGGTTACAGCGCCACAGGCGGTGGCGGACAGCCTGCTCGACCTGTCGTCCTCCACCGGCATCGCCGTGGTGCAGGGCAGCGGCAGCATCCAGTTGGGCAGCGATCCGGCCGCCCCGGCCGGTACGCTGGACATGGCAGCGCCCTTCGTGCGGGTGGCGACGCAGACACTGCTCGACCAGATTGCGGCCGGCAGCCTGACCGGGGCGGCCCGCGACCGGGCGCTCAACGCGGCGCAGCCGGTGGGCACGCCGGC
>NZ_WMHO01000333.1 GCF_010994245.1 Sandarakinorhabdus rubra | reverse complement strand
GCCGCCGAGGCCACTGCCGGCGGCAGGGCCTGCAGCAGCGATTCGCGGTCGTCCTCACGGTCGGCCGGATCGCTGTCCTGCCGCCCTGCATCACCGCGGCCCTGGTCTCGGCCCTGATCGCGCCCCTGATCTCTGCCTCCCGGCCGGCGGTCGCGCTGCCAGTCACGGCGGCTACGCTCGTCACCAGCGCGCTCTTCGCGGGGCCGGTCGTCGCGCTGCCTGTCTTCACGGGGCCGATCATCGCGTTGCCGGGCCTCGCGCTGGCGATCATCGCGCTGACGCTCATCCCGAGACCGGTCACTGCGGGGGCGGTTGTCGCGACCCCGCTGGTCAGCCGCCGTATCGGTGTCGCCGTCGGCATCGCCCAGGTCGGCATCGCCCATCTCGGCGTTCTCGCCCTGGTCATCGTCATAGTCGTCGCGGCCGCGATCGCTCTGGTTGCGGCCATCGGTGCGGCCTTCGGGCTGGCGATCACGATAATCGCCCAGCACCCGGTAATAATGCTCGGCATATTGCAGATAATATTCGGCGGTCACCCGGTCGCCGGCCTGCTGCGCATCACGGGCGAGCGCGCGGTATTTCTCCAGCAGCTGGGTGGCATTGCCGCGCTGGCGATTGTCGAGCCGGCTGCCATAATTGTTGCCGCCGGCCATCTGCTGTGGCCGCGGCCCATTGTTGCCGCCACCGCGCCGCCGCCGCTGGTTGTTCCTGATCAAGTCCGTCGTTCCCGTGCCTGGCCCGCCGGGCCGCTGTTGGGTGAAAACACGCCCCACTGCGCCGCTGGCCCGCCTGCGGGGGGCCCTGCCATCCGAAAGGCTGGCGTAGCCCCGTCACCCAATCTGCCAGCTGTCGATGCGCGTGGGGAAAGCCCGCCGCTTCCATGCGCGAGCCACCTGTATGCGCCTTAGCCGGCTGCGACATTTCCAACAAGCCCAAAATCACCGCCCACAATCATGGCGGCAACGGGAGGCGCGCCGCCTCAAAGCGGCCGCGCCGGCGCCATTCGCGCCATCAGCGCGAGGCAGCCTTCCGGATCCTGCCGTTTCAGATCGAGCAGCTGCATCTCGGCGGCGCCTGCGCGCCCCACCGCGATCTCCGGCCGGTCGGCCGCGATGCCATCCAGGATCTGCTGCGCCGCCTCGTGGATGGAGATGCCGGCATCCACCGGATCATCACCGGCGCCCTTCGGGCGGCCATCGCCGGTCAGCGCGTTGGCGCCGATGCCCGTGGCGACGAACCCGGGGGTGAGCACATGCACCTTCAGCCCATATTGGGCGGTCTCGGCCCTGAGCGCGTCCGACCAGCCGACCAGCGCATGCTTGGCCGCGCAATAGCCGGTGCGCAGCGGCGAGCCGACCTTGCCGGCCACCGAGGCGTTGTTGACGATGCGCGCGGTGCGCCCCGCCGCACAGCGCGCCACCATCGCCGGCAGCAGCAACTGCGTGAGCCGCAGCGGCGCGAAGAAATCCACCTCCATCAGGCTGCGATAGACAGCAAAATCGGTGTCGAGCGCGAGGCTGCGCTGCGAGATGCCGGCATTGTTGACCAGCCAGTCCACCCCGCCGGTGGCGGCCTCCACCCGCGCCGCGATCGCCGGCAGCGCATCGAGATCGGTCACCTCGAAGGCTTCGACGTGGCTGCCGGGGCAGGCCGCCGCAACCTCGGCCAGCGCGGCGGCGTTGCGCCCCGACAGCACCAGCC
>NZ_WMHO01000332.1 GCF_010994245.1 Sandarakinorhabdus rubra | reverse complement strand
CAGCCGCACGGGTGCGCGCAGCCGTTGTTCGGCGGGTGCGCGTGTGCCATCCAGCGCAGCCGCGACGGCCAGCGGACACACCGTGCTGATCGTGCCGGCCAGCCGGGCGCCGGCACCCAGCGGCACGATGGTCGCTGTCAGCGTGAACAGCTCCCCGGTGGCATCGCTGCCAGTGACCACCGCATCGAGGCTGCCGCCAGCGCTGGCCCAGCGGCGATAATCATCCAGCCGCCCGGCACCGCGAATCGTCATGTCGGCCGCCAGGGTGATCGGGGCGCCCTGCCCCAGCGACAGCCCGGCGGCAGATACGACCAGCTGCCCGCGCGGCGGCAGCCGCGGGCTGGCGGGATCGCCATCCCTGAGCCCGGCGCGTTCCCGCACGTGGAGCTCCAGCATCTCGGCGCGGAAATCCGGGCCCAGGCCGAAATTGCCCGTCGCGGCCGGCAGCACAACGGACAGCCGGTCCAGGCGGCCGGCGTCCAGCTTCAGACTGGCGGTTGCCGTCGCCGCCGCCACCCGCGCTGAAAGGCCTGCCGCCGTGCCGCCGAGCGCCACGTCCTGCCCCTGCAGCACGGTCAGCTCGGGCCGCCACGGCCCGCGATTGAGGCGCAGCCCGCCCGCCTTCAGGACAAGGCTGGTGTTGCCCTGGTGGGCCAGTTCCACATTGGCCAGCTCGGTTTCGAGCCGATAGGGAAAGCCGGTGGCCACCACGGTCTGCCCCGGAAACCAGCCAGACAGCGTGGCTTCGAACGTGTCCGCCCAGCCGCGCCACAGCTGCCAATAGACGCCCAGCCCCAGCACAAGCGGCAGCAGCGAGAGGAGAATCGGCCAGCGACGCGTCATAGCCAGCCGCTCTGGCGGGTATCGCTCTGCAGCGCGTTGATGGCAGCGTGGACACGCGCTTCGACCTCGGCGCGCGGCAGGCCGGGCGGGATCGGCGCGGCCACCTTCATGTGCACGGTGCCGGGATATTTGATGAAGCTTTTCGGCCAGACACTGCCGCTGTCCAGCGCGATCGGCACTACCGACAGGCCGAGGATCTTGTAAAGCCCGGCAAATCCGGCGGCGAGTGGCGGCGTGTCGCCCACCGCGACGCGCGTGCCTTCCGGGAAGATCACCACCGGCCGGCCGGCGGCCACCGCAGCCTTCGCCTGCCGCATCATCTCGCGCAGCATGCCGGCGCTGCCCGAGCGGTCGACGAAGATCGAGCCGTGGCGGGCCGAGGCAAGGCCCCAGACGGGGATGCGGCGCAGTTCCTGCTTCATCACCACCGCAGGCTTTTCGAACCACCAGAGCGTGAGAATGGCTTCGAGGGCGCTTTCATGCTTCAGCGCAAACAGCTGCGGCCCGGCCGGGATGGTGCCTTCCATCTCGATCCTGATGCCGGTGATCGCCCGGCTGGTGAGGCGAAACCAGCCGGCCCAGAGTTTCGGCCCGAGGAACAGCAACGCACCACCCGGCGCGATCAGGCCGAGGAGCAGCGCGAAGGGCACCAGCACCAACGAGCCGCCAAGGAAGGCGATCTGGAAGAGGATGGTGCGGACCAGCGCCGCCATCGTGGACAGCGCCCCCATCACGCCGCACCCGCCAAAAGGGCCAGCCGCCGGGCCAGCCACTTCGAATATTCAAAGGCGAGGCCCGGCGCCCGCGGTTCGGACGGCACGGCATCGGGCAGCACGGCCACACCCGGCGGCAGCACGCGCGCCAGTTCCAGCCGGGCGCGGCGCATGTGGCCGGCGCTGGTCACCA
>NZ_WMHO01000331.1 GCF_010994245.1 Sandarakinorhabdus rubra | reverse complement strand
AGCAACCTGATCGTGCGTGATGGCGGCGTGCCGGGCGTGGTGGTGCGGCTGGGCAAGGCGTTCGGCAAGGTCAGCGCGACAGGCGACACGCTCACCGCCGGCGGCGGCGCCTCGGGAATCGCGGTGAGCAGCGCGGCGCGCGATGCCGGCATTGCCGGGCTGGAATTCCTGCGCGGCATCCCCGGCACGGTGGGCGGCTTCGTGCGCATGAACGGCGGCGCCTATGGCCGCGACGTGGCCGATGTGCTGGTGGAGGCGACCATCGTCACCCGCGATGGCGGCCTCGAAACCCGCGCCCTCTCCGCGCTCGGCTACAGCTATCGCCATTCCAATCTGCAGGACGGCGAGATCGTGGTGGCGGCCCGCCTGAAGGGCCAGCCCGGCGACAAGACCGCCATCCAGGTCGAGATGGACCGCATTGCCGCCGCGCGTGAGGCCAGCCAGCCGCTGCGCACCCGCACGGGCGGTTCCACCTTCAAGAACCCGGCCCCGCACAAGGCCTGGGAACTGGTGCACAACGCGGGCTGCCGCGGCCTGCGGGTTGGCGGTGCCGAAGTCAGCGAGAAGCATTCGAATTTCCTGATCAACAGCCACCACGCCCGCGCCGCCGATATCGAGGCGCTGGGCGAGCTGGTGCGCGCCCATGTGCTGCGCACGAGCGGCGTGGCGTTGGAGTGGGAAATCCAGCGCGTGGGGCGGGTCCAGTGAAGGTCGCGGTCCTCATGGGCGGCTGGTCCGCCGAGCGGGAGGTGTCGCTCACCTCGGGGCGGGGCATCGCCGCGGCCTGCCGCAGCCTCGGCCACGACACGGTGGAAATCGACATGGGCCGCGACGTCGCGCAGCGGCTGACCGAAGCGGCGCCCGACGTGGTGTTCAACGCCCTCCATGGCACGCCGGGTGAGGATGGCACGGTGCAGGGCCTGATGGACCTCCTGGGCCTCACCTACACCCACAGCGGGCTCACCACCTCGGCCATCGCCATCGACAAGGAATTGACCAAGGCGCTGCTGGTGCCGGCCGGCGTGCCGATGCCGCGGGGCAAGCTGGTTGCCAGCGAAAGCCTGTTCACCGCCGATCCGCTACCGCGGCCCTATGTGCTGAAGCCGGTCAACGAAGGCTCTTCGGTCGGCGTTGCCATCGTCACCGGCGAGAGCAACTATGGCCATCCCATCCGCCGTGATGTGCCCGGCCCCTGGACCGAATTCGCGACGCTGCTGGCCGAGCCCTTCATCGCCGGCAAGGAGCTGACGGTTGCGGTGCTGGGTGACGAGGCGCTGGCGGTGACCGAGCTGCAGACCGCGCAGGGCTTCTATGATTACGAGGCGAAATACACCGATGGCCTCACCCGCCACATCTGCCCGGCCGAATTGCCGGCCGAGGTCGAAGCCGCCTGCCTCGCCCATGCGCTGACCGCGCACCGCGTGCTGGGCTGCCGGGGTACCAGCCGCTCCGATTTCCGCTGGGATCCGGCCCAGGGCCTCGCTGGCCTGTTCCTGCTGGAAGTGAACACCCAGCCCGGCATGACGCCATTGAGCCTGGTGCCGGAACAGGCCCGTTATCGCGGCATTTCCTATGAACAGCTGGTTGGCCGGCTGATCGACATGGCGATTGCCGACGCAGCAATCGACAAGGCGGGGGGAGGCAGGGCATGACCGCAGCCGTGCTGAAGCGTGGGGCCCGCGCGCCGCGGGCAAAGGCGCGCAGGGCGCCCATGGCCGGGCTGCAACCGCCCAGCCGCCGGCAGCTGCTCGCC
>NZ_WMHO01000330.1 GCF_010994245.1 Sandarakinorhabdus rubra | reverse complement strand
GCGCGATTCCGCACTGGCCGCCTTTGCCGGCGATCCTGCCGCGCAGGGCCGGATCAGGGCTGCGGCGGCCGAGATGGGGCTGTGAAGCGCGTTCTCGTTCTGGATGGCCATCCCGATGCCGGCGCCCTGTGCGGGGCGCTGGCCGGCGAAGCGGCGGCCGCAGCGCAGGCGCGCGGCGTCGAGGTGCGGCTGCTGCGCCTCTCGGCAATGCAGTTCGATCCCAATCTCGCCGGCGGCTACAAGACGCGGCAGGAGCATGAGCCCGACATCGTCGCCTTTCTTGACGCCATACGCTGGTGCGACACGTTCATCCTCGTCCACCCGCTGTGGTGGGGCGCGGCGCCGGCCAAGCTGAAGGGCCTCATTGATCGCGCCTTCCTGCCCGGAATCGCCTTTGCCTATGAAGGCAACGGGCATTTTCCGAAGAAACTGTTCGAAGGCCGCACCGCGCGCGTGCTGATCACCGCCGACACGCCGCCGTGGTATCTGTGGCTCGGCTATCGCAACGGCTGGCCCAACGTGCTGAGGCGCCAGATCCTCGATTTCGTCGGCCTGAAGGTGACGCAGCTGAAGGTGGTGGGCACCATCCGCGATGCGACGCCCGAACGCATCGCCGGCTTCATGGCACAGGCGCGCAAGCTCGGCAGCTAATTGCTGTCCGCCGCGGGCAGCAGCTGAGCCAGCAGCGGGTTGGGGAAACGGCGGCGCTGGGTGATGGCGTGGAAATCCTCGGCGAGGCCGGGGATGGAGATGATCTCCACCAGCGTCCCGGCGGCCAGTTCGTCCTTCACCACGATCGGTGGCACCAGGGTGAGCGCGTCTGACGAGCGGGCGAGCAGGCGCAGCATCGCCATGTCGTCCACTTCCGCAAGGATGATCGGCTGGATGCCGGCCTCGGCCAGCAGGCGGTCAAAACCGCTGCGGATGTCGAGGCCGCGGGCCGGCAACAGGACCGGCAGCTTGGCCAGATCGCGCGGGAAGTTGAGGGGCCGGTGGATGAGGCCGGGCGGGCCGACCAGCCCCACCGGCTGGTGGGCAATCAGCCGCGAGACGATGTCGGCCGACACCACCCCGCGCGGCGGCTGGTTCGACAGCACGACATCAAGCTCGTGCGCCTCGAGCTGGGCCAAGAGGTCCTTCAGCGTGCCCGACACCATCACCAGCTCGACGTCGCGGCGGCCGATCAGCGGCGCGATGAACTCGGCCTGGAAGTTGCGCGACAGCGTGGGCAGGGCGCCGATGCGCAGCACCTGCTGTTCGATCCGCACCCGACCCTTCAGGGTGGCGACCAGTGCATCGCCAGCAGAAAACACGGTATCGGCATGATCAAGCGCGATCTTGCCGGCCTCCGTCAGCACCAGCCGCTTGCCCACCCGTTCGAACAGGGCATGGCCCAGCGCATCCTCCAGGCTCTTCAACTGCACCGACAGCGCCGATTGCGACAGGTTCAGCCGCTCGGCGGCGCGGGTCAGGCTGCCGGCGTGGGCCACGGCGTGGAAATAGCGCAGGTGGTTGTAGTTCAGGGCCGCCATGGAAATC
This sequence comes from Sandarakinorhabdus rubra, assembly GCF_010994245.1. Taxonomy (GTDB): domain Bacteria; phylum Pseudomonadota; class Alphaproteobacteria; order Sphingomonadales; family Sphingomonadaceae; genus Sandarakinorhabdus; species Sandarakinorhabdus rubra. Next base: position 238 of record NZ_WMHO01000330.1, on the reverse strand, counting down.
CATTTATCAGAACGAACGATTATAGATAATATATATATTTTACGCAGAAAGTGCCAGCGCCTAGAGGACCGGTCGTTTCCGCCTTCCCGATGGAGCGACCCGATGACGTTTTCCCCCCTGTTGTGGCTGATGCTCACCGGCCCGGTGGCCCTGCTGCTGCTGGCCGTGCTGCCGGCGGGCGACGCCCGGCGGCTGGCCTTGCGCGCCCGCGCCGCCGCGCTGATCAGCCTTGTCAGCG
>NZ_WMHO01000033.1 GCF_010994245.1 Sandarakinorhabdus rubra | reverse complement strand
GGCGCGGGAGCGCGCCGCGCCCGCCCGGCCGGCCTTGCCGGAGTCGGTGGATAGCGCGCTGCGCTATCCACGCGCCCGGCTGCGGCTCACGCGGCCGGCTTCAGCGTCTCTTCGCCACCCTGCCAGTTGCACGGGCACAGCTCGTCGGTCTGCAGCGCGTCGAGGATGCGCAGCGTTTCGGCCGGATTGCGGCCGACGTTGAGGCCGTTGACCGTGATGTGCTGGATCACGTTTTCCGGATCGATGATGAAGGTGGCGCGCAGCGGCACGCCGGCGCCCGGCACGATGATGCCCAGCGCGTCGGCCAGCAGCTTGGAGTTGTCGGCCAGCCAGGGGAAATCGCACGCCGCCAGGCGCTCGTCCGACTTGCGCCAGGCGAAGTGCACGAAATCGGTGTCGGTCGAGGCGCCGATCAGCACGGCGTCACGGTCAGCGAAATCGCCCTTCAGATCGCCATAGCCGATGATCTCGGTCGGGCACACGAAGGTGAAGTCCTTCGGCCAGTAGAACAGGATCTTCCACTTGCCGGGGTAGGCCTTGGTGATGTCCAGCGTCTCGCCGGCCGGCAGCGCGGCAACGCCCTGCTGCACGGGAAGATCGAAGGAGGGGATGGTATCGCCAACGGTCAGCGCCATGGGTCTGTTCCTTGTTCATGAAGGGTGGAATTCTGGCCGGCGCCGCTGGACAGCAGCAGCCGACGCTTGCCCCTTGCCGGTGTGCGAGATAGAAATCCAATCGATAAATTCTCTATGACAAATCGATTGCATCAATGACGGCCTATCAACCGACCCTCAAGCAGCTGCAGTATCTGACGGCGCTGCACATCCACGGCCATTTCGGCCGCGCGGCAGAGGCCTGCTTCGTCACCCAGTCCACGTTGTCGGCCGGGCTGGCCGAACTGGAATCGCTGCTGGGCGTGCGGCTCGTCGAGCGCAACCGGCGTGTGGTGCGCTTCACCCCGATGGGCGAACGGGTGGTGGCCAAGGCCTATGACGTGCTGCGCGAGGCCGATGACTTGGTGGGCCTGACGGTGGGCGGCGACAAGCCGCTGGCCGGTCCGTTGCGGCTGGGGGTGATCCCCACCATAGCGCCCTATCTGCTGCCGCGCGTGATGGGGCATGTGCGCGGCCAGTGGCCCGAACTGAAGCTGCAACTGCGCGAGGAGATGAGCGGCCCGGCCACCGAGGCGCTGGCCCGCGGCATGCTCGATGCCGTGCTGCTGGCGCTGCCGTGGGAGACGCCGGGCTTGTCCGTCATGCCGCTGTTCGAGGACCCGTTCTTCCTGGTGTTCCGCGCCGGTGATCTGCCCGATCCGCCGCCGGCCGTGGCGCCGGCCAGCATCGACCCCCACAATCTCCTGCTGCTGGAAGATGGCCATTGCCTGAAGGACCAGGCGCTTTCGGCCTGCGGCAAGCCCGAACTGCGCGCCGATCCGGCGCATCGCGGCACCAGCCTTGTCACGCTCGTCGAGATGGTGGCCGGCGGGCTGGGGCAGACGCTGGTGCCGAAGCTGGCGCTGGATGCCGGCCTGATTGCCCACACGCGGCTGATCGCTCGGCCGGTGGCTGGAAACGCGTCACGCACCGTGGCGCTGGCCTGGCGCCAGGGCTCTCCGCGCGAGGCGGAGTTCCGGCTGCTGGGCGACACGATTTTGGCAGGATTGGCGCTGCCGTAACCCGGGGCTATGTAGGCCCGAAAGCATCAGGGAGGATCGAGCCCATGAAGGCCGTGCTGTGCGTTGAACACGGAGACCCGGAAAAGCTGGTGGTGAAGGATATTCCGGTGCCGGAGCCGGCGCGCGGCCAGGTGCGCATAAGCGTGAAGGCGGTGGGGGTGAATTTCCCGGACACGCTGATCATCCGCAACCTCTACCAGTTCAAGCCGGCGCTGCCGTTCAGTCCGGGCGGCGAATGTGCCGGCGTGGTGAGCGCGGTGGGCGAAGGCGTCTCCGACGTTGCGGTGGGTGACGAGGTGATCGCCATGACCGGCCACGGCGCCATGGCCGAGGAAGTGATCGCCAATCGCAGCCAGGTGGTGAAGATGACGCCCGGCATGCCGTTCGACATCGCCGCCGGCTTCACCATGACCTATGGCACCAGCCACCATGCCCTGAAGCAGCGTGGGCAGCTGAAGCCGGGCGAAACCCTCTTGGTGCTGGGCGCGGCCGGCGGCGTGGGGTTGACCGCGGTCGAACTGGGCAAGGTGATGGGCGCGAAGGTGATCGCAGCCGCCTCGTCCGATGAAAAGCTGGCGCTCTGCCGCGAGATGGGGGCGGACGAGACCATCAACTATGCCACCGAAGACCTGAAGGAGCGCGTGAAGGCGCTGACCGGCGGGCGCGGTGCCGACGTGATCTATGATCCGGTGGGCGACCGTTTTGCCGAGCCGGCCTTCCGCAGCATCGCCTGGAACGGCCGCTATCTCGTCATCGGCTTTGCCGCCGGCGCCATCCCTGCGCTGCCGCTGAACCTGCCGCTCATCAAGGGCGCCAGCATCGTCGGCGTGTTCTGGGGCGCCTTCACGCAAGCCGAGCCGGCCCTGCACCGCGAGAACATGGAAGAGCTGCTGCGCTGGTATGCCGATGGCAAGCTGCGCCCGCATGTGTCGCGCCATTTCGCGCTCGATGAAGGCCCGGCGGCGATCCGCTGGATGATGGACAGGAAAGCGCTGGGCAAGGTTGTGCTCACCGTCTGAGGAGGAATATGGCCATGGCCCTGCGCGATCAGTATCCGCTCTATGTTGCCAACGTGCCGGAGCAGCCCAATGCCGACCTGGCGGTAACCGACAAGTTCACCGGCAAGGTGGCGACCCGCGTCGCCATGGCCGATGCTGCCACCATCGATCGCGCAATCGCGGCTGCCGTGGCCGCAACCGAACCGATGGCGCGCATGGCCGCCTATGAACGGCAGGCGGTGCTGGCGCACTGCGTCGCCCGCTTCACCGAGCGGCAGGAGGAACTGACCCAGGCCCTGTGCATCGAGGCGGGCAAGCCGATCCGCGATTCGCGCGGTGAGGTGGGCCGCCTGATCGACACCTTCCGCATCGCCGCCGAGGAAAGCGTGCGGATGACTGGCGAGGTGCAGCCGCTCGACATCGCACCGCGCGCCAAAGGCTATCAGGGGATGTGGAAGCGTGTGCCGATTGGCCCGTGCAGCTTCATCAGCCCGTTCAACTTCCCGCTGAACCTGGCGGCCCACAAGATTGCCCCGGCCATCGCGGTGGGCTGCCCGTTCGTGATGAAGCCGGCCAGCCGCACGCCGCTGGGCGCGCTGATCATCGGCGAGGTGCTGGCCGAGACCGGGCTGCCGGCGGGCGCCTTCTCCATCCTGCCCGCCCACCGCGAGGGCGCCGACCTGTTCACCACCGATGACCGGCTGAAATTGCTCAGCTTCACCGGCTCACCCGATGTCGGCTGGGACCTGAAGGCCCGCGCCGGCAAGAAGAAGGTGGTGCTGGAGCTTGGTGGCAACGCGGCGGTTGTGATCATGCCCGATGCCGATCTGGATGATGCGGCGGATCGCACCCTCTTCGGTGCCTTCTACCAGTCTGGCCAGAGCTGCGTGGGCGTGCAGCGCATCCTGGTTCACGATGCCGTCTACGACGCGTTCAAGGCCAAGATGGTGGAGCGCACGGCGAAGCTGATCGCCGGCGACCCGCGCGAGGAAGCGACGTTCGTGGGTCCGATGATCGACATCAAGGAAGCGGCGCGGCTGGACGGCTGGATTGCCGAGGCGGTGGCCGGCGGCGCGAAGCTGTTGTGCGGCGGCCAGCGCGACGGAGCGATGCTGGCGGCGACGCTGCTGGAAGACGTGCCGCGCGACGCGAAGCTGAACAACGAGGAAGCCTTCGGCCCGGTCGCCTTCTTCGCCCGCTTCTCCAGCTTCGACGAGGCGCTGGAGATCGTGAACGACAGCAAGTTCGGTCTGCAGGCCGGCATCTTCACCCGCGACCTGTTCCAGGCCCTGAAGGCGTGGGACCGGCTGGAGGTGGGCGGCGTCATCATCAACGATGTGCCCAGCTACCGTGTCGACAACATGCCCTATGGCGGGGTGAAGGATTCAGGGCTGGGCCGCGAGGGCGTGCGCTTCGCGATGGAGGACATGACCGAGATCAGGAACCTCGTGATCAGGCGGCGTCCCCAGGACATGTAGGGCTCTCCAAGGCGCTTTTCCCCCTGCCGCCATGCTGCTAGGGAATGGCCATGCCCATGCCCCGTCTCAGCCGTTCGCTCGCCGCATCACTTGTTGTCGTCGCCCTGCTGTCGGGCTGCGCGCGCGGCGGCAAGGCGAAAAAGGACCAGCGCTACATGGCGCAGGACGTGGAGACGCTCTATTCGGCGGCCCGCGAGACGCTGGACCGCCGCAACTACAAGCTGGCCGCCGCCCAGTTCGACGAGGTGGAGCGCCAGCACCCCTACAGCGTGTGGGCGCGGCGGGCGCAGCTGATGTCGTCGTTCAGCTATTATGTCTCGGGCCAGTATGCCGAGGCGATCGGCGCGGCGCAGCGCTTCCTGTCGCTGCACCCCGGCAGCCGCGAGGCGCCCTATGCCTATTACATGGTGGCGCTCAGCTACTACAACCAGATCATGGGTGTGCAGAAGGACCAGAAGATCACCCAGCAGGCGCTGGATGCGCTGGGTGAGCTGATCCGCCGCTATCCCAACACCGATTATGCCGCCGATGCCCGGCTGAAGATCGACCTCGCCCGCGATCACCTGGCCGGCAAGGAGATGGAGATCGGCCGCTTCTACCAGAAGCAGGGCCTGTTCCTCGCCGCCATCATCCGCTTCCGCACGGTTGTCGACCGGTTTGAGACGACCAGCCATACGCCCGAGGCCTTGGAGCGCCTGGTCGAATCCTATCTCGCCATGGGCATCCCCGAAGAGGCGGTGAAGGCCGCTGCCGTGCTGGGCAGCAATTATCCGGGATCGAAATGGTATGAGCGCAGCTATCGGTTGATCCAGCGCCACGTGCCGGACGCACCGAAGAAGACCGCCTCCGCCTCCTGATGCCTGCAACACTGATCACCGCCGGGCTTCTGGGCCTGGTCTTCCTTGCCCTCACGGTCCGGGTGGTGGCGCGGCGGGCGACTGGCAAGATCATGATCGGCGACGGCGGTGACGCGCAGATGCTGGAACGCATCCGCGCCCATGGCAATTTCATCGAGCATGTGCCGCTCGCCCTCATCCTGATGGGCGGCATCGAGTTCACCACCGGGCACGGCTCGCCGTGGTTGTGGGGCACGGGTGGCCTCCTGGTGCTGGCCCGCATCGCCCACGCCATCGGCATGAGCCGGCCGGCGCCCAACCCGTTCCGGGCGGCCGGTGCGCTGGTCACCTGGGTGCTGATCGCCGGCCTGTCGCTTTGGGCGCTGTGGCTGGGGCTGGTGCCGCCGCCGGCACCCGACGATTTCGTCTGAGGCCGATCAGGCGCCGGCCCAGGCGCCCTGCAGGGCCCGCTGCAGATCGGGCGCGCCCTGCACGGCGACATAGTTACCCATGCGATAATGTTCGTCGGCATAGCTGTAGGGCTTGAAGTTCACGCCGCGCGGACTGACCCGGCCGATCGCATAGCCGAGCGGCGCCAGCAGGCCGTGGACCTCGGACAGGGTGGCCCGCTGCGGGATGAAGGTGTCGCCATATTCGAACTGGATCACCGTCGGCCGCAACTGCGGATTGGCCAGCACGCCTTCGAGGCCGCGCAGCACGAACAGCTCATGGCCTTCGGTGTCGATCTTCAACAGGTCGATGCGGGGCAGGGCATTGAGCTCGGCCACCTGGTCACCGCGCCGCACCTGGCACAGGGCCTTCCTGAGCGGGACATCGGCAAAGAATTGCGAGCGCAGGCGCGGGGCGATCGAGGTGGCGCGGCCCGCAGCGGGGTTGTAGCTGATCTCGATCTCGGCATCGCTGTCCGACAGGCCGAATTCGAACACGCTGACATTGGGGTTGGACGCATGCTGGGCGCGCGCCTCGGCCGCCTGCTCGGCAATTAGCTCGAACGAATAGACCCGGGCATCCGGCATGATCGCGGTGCAGGATGCGCACCATTCGCCATAATGGGCGCCAACATCAAGCACGATCGGTATCTGGCCCTTGAGATGTGCCCCGATGGTCCGCAGCACGCGTGCCTCGCCGTTGCGGTCAAAATCCCAGAAGCCCTGGTTGTAGGCGAGATACAGGAAGCCTTCACAGCGGCGGGCGAGGGTGCGGACAAGCGGGCCATCACTGTGCGTGCGGATCCAGTCCCGCGCGATACGCTTGAACATCTGCGAAGCACCCCGCCGTTGGTGGGCGAGGCGTAACGGGCACCCCGGTTGATGTCAAACCTGCCCCTCAGGGCGCCAAGTCGTCGGATGCAGCAGCCGGGCTGGTGGCGGCGGTTGCCGCGGATCGCCGCGCCAGTGCGCGGCGCACCGACCAGTTGGCATAGACGAGGGCAATCGCCTCCCCGGCCAGCGCGCCGATCGCCAGCCCCATCATGCCGCCGATCGCCCACACGCCCAGCAGGCACAGCGGGATCATGACGAGGCGCAGGCTGTTGGCGCCGAGGATCTGGCCGGTGATGCCATAGGCCAGCGCCAGCCCGCTGGACCAGACGCGGGAGAAGCGCAGCGCCTGGGTGAGGCCGATGATCGCGACGATCAGCCAGTCCAGCCGATAGCGTTCGCCAAAGAACAGCAGGATGAGCCATTGGCCCAGCAGCGCAAAGCCCGCCGCCATGGCAACGGCGGCAGCCACCGTGACAAAGGCGAAGCGCGGGCCATGGCGCCCGGTCTCGCGCACCTCGCGCGACAGCTCGGGCAGGAACACCGTGCCCAGAAAGCGCAGGAACAGCTGGCTGGGCGTGTAGATGAGCAGCAGCGCAGCGGTGTAGATGCCCAGCTCCCGCGGCGGCAGGGCAGCGGCGGCCGCCAGCCGTTCGCCCTGGGCCGTGAAGAACAGCACCGGGCCATTGATCATCAGCGGCAGCGAAAAGGCCCAGATCAGCCGTGCGCTGGGCCGGTCGAACGCAATGGCGTAGGGGCGGCGGGCAAGCAGGAACGAGAACAGTGCCGCCGTGGCGGTCTTTGCCAGGATCACCCACAGCGCCACCAGATAGCTCTGGTCCACCAGCACCAGCAGCGCCGCTGCGGCTGTCGAGGCCAGTTCGGCCGCGAGGTTGCCCAGCGACACTGCGGAAAGATCGCTGCCGCGCTGCATGCGGATGCCATCATAATGGGTGAAGCCAATGCACAGCGAGGCTGCCGCCAGCACGGCAAAGGGCAGGACGGACGAAGTGACGCCCAGCAGGTGAAAGGCCGGCCAGCCCACAGCCAGCAGCAAAAGCGCCACCAGGCCGGCGCGGGCGGCCGAGATGGCGTGAATGGTCGCCATCATCCGGCGCAGATGGCCCTGCGCGTGCGACAGGGTGAACTTGTTCAGCCCGGTGTCGCTGGTGGAATCGAGGAACTGCTGCAACAGGATGAAGGTGGCAGCGATGCCATATTGTTCGGGCCCCAGCGCCCGGGCGATGAGCGCGCTGCGCGCAAGCACCATGGCCTGGGTGAGGACGAGGGCAACCAGCGCAAAACGGCTGCCCCGCGCCAGCACGCGCAGCCTGTTCACGCCCACCCCACTGGAACCGGCATCACTGCCCCCGCCCGGTTGCAACCCATATGCTCGTCGGTTAGACGCTTCCGGACCGGCCAGCAATGGCGGTGGCGGGGAGGCAGTAGTTTGGTGGACGACAGCAGGCGCCCGGCGGTATCGGTGGTCCTGCCCACCTACAACCGCGCCTATTGCGTGTCGCGGGCCATCGAGAGCGTGCTGCGCCAGACCTTTGACGATCTGGAACTGATCGTTGTCGATGATTGTTCCAGCGATGACACGCAGGCGCTGCTGAAGCGCTTCACCGATCCCCGGCTGCGGGTTCTGGTGCACGAGACGAACCGGGGCGGCGCCGCGGCCCGCAACACCGGTGTGGCTGCCGCCCGCGCGCCGCTGATCGCCTTCCAGGACAGTGATGACGAATGGTGCGTGACGATGCTGGAAAAGCAGCTCGCCCGCCGCGCCGAACTGGGGCCGGATTATCAGGTGAGCTATTGCGCCAAGATCGTGCACGGGCGTGACAATCACGGGAACTTCGGCATCCGCTATGCCGCCTATGTGCCCGGGCCCGACCGCAAGCAAGTGGAAGGTGATGTGCTGGCCGAGGTTCTGCGCAACGCAATCGCCTCCACGCAGACGCTGGTAGTGACCAAGGCGCTGTTCGACGCCGTCGGCGGTTTCGATGAAAGTCTGAAGGTTGGGCTGGATTGGGAATTGACGATCCGGTTGGCCCGGCGGACGAAATTTGCCTTTATCGAAGAGCCGCTGGTGATGACCTATCTGATGCCAGACAGCATCACCCACCGCCGCCTGAACGGGGCCTACACAGTGCAGGTCATCATGGCCAAGCATGCTGATCTGGTTGCGGCGGATCCGGCCCTGCGCGCTGCCAAGCTGTTCAAGATGGCGCGAATTTATCAGCGCGCTGGCCATTATCGCGCGGCCCTGCCGCACCTGGCCCAGGCGGTGCGGGCCCGGCCCGGTCACCTTGCCAGCTGGGCGGCGCTGGCACTCAGCCTGGCGCGGGCGCCCTTCACCGCCGGGAGCGCCTGAGCTAGGCTCCTGTTGCGGCTGTGCTGCCGCGCGGGAGAATGCCATGATTTCGGTGAGTTGTGCGGCACTGGCCGTGGCCCTGGCCAATCCTGCCAGCACGGGGCCATTTCGCCTGACCCAGGATTGCCCGAGCCCGGACGGCCGGCCGGCGCTGGTCAACACCCAGATCTTCCGGGCGCCCGTGACCGTGGAGGCCGCGGGACGCACCGTCGCCGGTCTCGCCGTCAAGGGCGGCGGCAACCTGGTGTGGAAGGGCGGCACCATCCGGGCGCCGCTGGGCAGCGGCATCGCCGGTGGCGCCCGCGGAGCCGGCCTTTATGCGGTCCTCATCACCGGCGGCGCGCGCGGCATAGCCTTCGATAACGTGACCTTCACCCGCGCCCGCAAGGCGATCGTGATGGGCGGTGCCTCCGGCCTGTCGGTGCGCAATTCGCGCTGTGTCGGCGAGGTGGAGGACTGTCTGATCGTCACCAAGGCCAGCGACATCGACTTCAGCAACAATGTCGCCGGGCCGTTCCAGAAGAATTTCAGTTCCTGCACGCTGCCCGATGGCCGGGTGGAGGAGAAGGTCGGCCGGAAGCAATGTCAGGAGAAGGCCGGCGCCTGGAAGGATGGCTGGCACAGCGATGTCGTGCAGATGTACAACGCTGTCCACAATGTCACGCTGGCCAACAACAGGTTCGACACCATTGGCCACGGCATCACCCAGTTCGGCCCCGGAGAACCGCTGCGCAACGTCACCATCACGGGTAACACCATCCGTGCCGGCCGCAACGGGCTGCGCCTCAATGTGTGCGAGAATTGCCGGATCGAAGGCAACCGGCTCGAAAGCGCGGTGCCGGAATGGCGGGCGGTGATCATGCCGGGCACGGCGCTGGCGTGCGGCAACATCGTGCCCAGCGGCGGCCTCGGCCGCGAGAAATGCTAGGCCAGCATCCGGTCGGCCACGAAGGCGTTGGTCTGGCGCTCACGGCCAAAGCTGCTCATCGGGCCGTGGCCGGGCACGAAGGCGGTGTCGTTGCCCAGCGGCCACAGCTTGGTGGTGATGGCGGTGACCAGATCGTTGTAATTGCCGCGCGGAAAGTCGGTGCGGCCGATCGAGCCCTGGAACAGCACGTCGCCCACGATCGCCAGCTTTGACGGCGCGTGATGGAACACCACGTGGCCGGGCGTATGGCCGGGGCAGTGATAGACATCCAGCACCAGGTCGCCCACCGTCACCTGGTCGCCATCCTCCAGCCAGCGGTCGGGCGTGAAGGCCTCGGCGCCCGGCACCCCATAGGCAGCGCCCTGGGCCGGGTTCATGTCGATCCAGAACTTGTCGTCGCGGTGCGGCCCCTCGATGGGCACGCCCAGCTGCCTGGCCAGCACGCCGGTCAGCCCGCAATGATCGATATGGCCGTGGGTGACGAGCAGTTTCTCGATGGTCACGCCGTGCTCGCCCGCCACCGCCATCAGCCGGTCAAGGTCGCCGCCCGGATCGGTGAAGGCGCCGCGCATCGTTTTTGTGCACCACAACAGGGTGCAATTCTGCTGCAGCGGGGTCACCGGCACGATGACGGCCTGAAGGGGCGGCTTGTCGGTCATGCTCCTTCACTGGCGAATCCGCCGCTGGCGCGCAAGCCGGCTCTCAAGATGACAGTTTGGTAATGCTGCACTGCCCACAGCGCCTGCTATCTCTTGAGCATACGGATTGGGAGTGTTGAACGGATGACAGCAGCAGCCGGGCCGCTGGCCAGTTGGCGGCAGGATGTGCCCGCGTCGATCGTGGTGGCGCTGGTGGCGCTGCCGCTGTGCCTGGGGGTGGCGCTGGCTTCGGGTGCGCCGCTGATCTCGGGCCTGGTGGCGGGCATCGTTGGCGGCATCGTGGTGGGATCGATCAGCCGCTCGCCGCTGTCGGTCTCCGGGCCGGCCGCCGGCCTCACCACCATCGTGCTGGCAGCGATCACCAGCCTGCCCAGCTTCGAGGCCTTCCTGCTCGCCGTGTGCCTCGCCGGCCTCTTGCAGATGGCTTTTGCCGCCAGCCGTGGCGGTGTCATCGCCGAATTCGTGCCGGGCGCCGTGATCACCGGCATGCTGGCGGCCATCGGCCTGATCCTCATCCTCAAGCAGATCCCGCACGCGGTGGGCTATGATGGCGATCCGGAAGGCGATTTCGGCTTCTTCGAGCCTGATGGCGAAAACACGCTCACCGCCATCGCGCACAGCCTCGGCAACGACATATTGTGGGGGGCGGCGCTGATCGCCGCCATCAGCCTGGTGTTCCTGTTCTGGTGGGACAAGGCGCAGCCCAAGCAGGGCCCGTGGAAACTGGTGCCCGGCCCGCTGGTGGTGGTGCTGTTCGGGGTGGGCGCCAACGAGCTGTTTCGCCTCTACGCCCCTGGCCTCGCCATCGCACCGACGCACCTGGTGCAGGTGCCGCTGTCGGAAACACCCCTGGCGCTGGCCGATCAGATCCGCCTGCCGGATTTCGCCGTCATCTCAAATGCCAAGGTGTGGACCACGGCGCTCACCCTCGCCATCGTCGCCAGCCTGGAATCGCTGCTGTCGGTCAAGGCGGTGGACGAGCTGGATGCCAAGCGCCGCGTCACCGACAAGAACCGCGAACTGTTGGCGCAGGGGGCCGGCAATTTCGTTTCCGGGCTGCTCGGTGGCCTCCCGGTCACCTCGGTCATCGTGCGGTCGTCGGCAAACGTGGCGGCGGGTGCGGATTCGCGCCTCTCCACCATCCTGCACGGCGTCTGGCTGCTGCTGGGGCTGGCGATCATCCCCGGCATCCTCAACCTCATCCCGCTGTCGGCGCTGGCCGCGATCCTGATCGCCACCGGCTACAAGCTGGCCAAGCCGGCGCTGTTCCTCCAGCGCTGGAAGCAGGGCTACACCCAGTTCGCGCCGTTCGTGATCACCGTGGCGGCCATATTGTTCACCGATCTGCTGGTCGGCATCGCGATCGGGCTGCTGGTCGGCTTCGGCTTTGTCATCTGGCGGTCGGCCGGCAACATCATCACCTATGTCGAGTATGGCGGCACGGTGATGGTGCGGGCGCGGCGCAACCTGCACTTCATGCACAAGCCGGCGCTGGTCGAGGCGCTGAACCGGGTGCCCGATGGCTCGGTGCTGCTGATCGACATCTCGGCCACCTCCTATGTCGATCTGGATTGCATCGACATCATCAACGGCTTCGTGAAGGCGGCCTCCTTCCGCGACATCGACGTGAAGCTGCGCGCCGATCCGGGCCGCAAGACGGCCGCGCTGATCAACGCCCCCATCACCCGCGCCCGCGCAACATGAGGGTTTCACCATGAAGGAAGTCGATCAGCTGCTGCTGTCAAACCGGGCCTGGGCCGCCGAGATGCTGGCCGAGAACCCAGAGTTCTTCAATCGCAACGTCAACTGGCAGCGCCCGGCCTTCCTGTGGATCGGCTGTTCCGACAGCCGCGTGGCGCCCGATCAGATGACGCAAGCGGTGCCCGGCGGCCTGTTCGTGCACCGCAACATCGCCAATCTCGTCTATCCCGACGATCGCAACCTGATGGCCGTGCTGGACTATGCGGTGAACGTGCTGGAGGTGGAGCATGTGGTGATCTGCGGCCATTATGGCTGTGGCGGCATCCAGGCCGCGCTGGACGGCGCGCCGGAAGGCCCCATTGCCCACTGGCTGGAACACGCCCGCCAGGTGCTGAACGATCACCGCGGCGAGATCATGGCCCTGGCCGAAGGCGAGGAGCGGGTGAACCGGCTGGTGGAGGTGAACGTGCGCGACCAGCTGCTGCACCTGGCGGGCGCCGCGCCGGTGCAGAAGGCCTTCAAGGCCAAGCGGCCGCTCACGCTGCACGGCTGGGTGTATGATCTGCGCGACGGCCACATCAAGCCGCTGATGCGCATCGATCGCGACACCGTCCTGACCGAAGTGCCCAAGCCGGAACGCGTGCTGCTATAACGCAAAGGGGCCGCCGCGTTGCCGCGACGGCCCCTGATGTGCCGATGTGCGGGCCTTACTTGGCGGCGATGACCGTCAGCTCCACCAGGAAGTTCGGGCCGGCCAGGGCGGCGACCTGCATGGTGGTGCGGGTGGTGGTGGTGGGGTTTTCGGCCGTGCCGAAGAACTGGGCGAAGCCGGCGTTGAAGCCGGCGAAGTCCATCTTGCCGTCCATGCCCGGGGCCGCCACCAGATAGGCGTCCATGCGCACGATGTCCTTCATCGTCATGCCGTGCTGGGCCAGCAGGTCCTTGATCTTGTTCAGCGTGCTGATCGTCTGGGTCTTGGTGTCACCATAGTCGCTGCCGCCCGGCGTCTGCGGAGAGGCGAGGTTGCCCGACAGATAGACGGTGGTGGCGCCGGCCTTCACCTTGGCGGCGGTGAGGATGCGGCCGCCCGGCGTGCCGACCTTCTCGACATTCTGGGCCAGGGCCGGGGCAGCGATCAGGGTGGCAGCGGCGGCGGCAAGTGCGAACAGCTTCATGGAACAGTCCCCTTCGGTTGGTGAAAAACGAACGGGCGGCAGGATTGCCCTGCCGCCCGCCGTTGGCAAGCGATAATGCCGGCCTTCGCGATCAGAACTTCGCGGAGGCGCGCACGTACCAGAATCCGCCCTGCTGGCCGATCGGCGCCGTGTCCGGGTAGATCGAGCCGTTGGCCGCACCGCCCGTCGACGGGAAGATGTTGCGGGTCTCGCGCTCCGGATAGGTGTTCAGCAGGTTCTGCGCACCCACCGCCAGGCGGAACTGCTCCTGGAAGGTCACGCCGACTTCAAGGTCGATGCTGGCCTGCGCCTTGAACTCCTTGATGAAGGGGTTCGGATACAGTGCCGCCGCAGCCGCGGCATCCGGCACGCCCGGGGTGGCACCGAAACCGCTGGTGATCGGGTCGAAGCGCGAGGCGAACTTGCCATAGTAGTTCACACGGCCGGTGGCATCGAACATGCCGTTGGTCCAGTTGGTGGACAGCACGGCGCGCCAGTTCGGGTTGTTGCGTTCGATGTTGGTGACGCGCACATCGTCCACCGGGCGGAAGTTCGACAGCACCTGGCCGTTGGCCAGAGTCCCATTGATCACCTTGCGGTCGGTGACCTTGGTCTTGTTGTAGTTGACCGCCAGGCTGGAGTTGAAGCGGCCGATGCCGGTGTCCGCCTTGTGGCTCAGCACGATGTCCACGCCCTGCGTGCGGGTGTCGAAGGCGTTGGTGAAGTAGCGCACGGCACCCAGTTCGGCCGCTTCCGCGACGCCCTGCGACAGCAGGAACTGCGTGGCGGTCTGACCGCCCGGGTTGGCCTGGTTGGGGTTGATGTTGCCGGTCAGGCCGATGCGGTCATCCACCTTGATGTTGTAGTAGTCGACCGTCAGCGTGAAGCCGGCGCCCGGCTGCACCACGATGCCGCCCGAGAAGCTCCGCGACTTTTCCGGGCTCAGCGGCTGAGCGAGGTAGAACGCGCCGATGGCGCTGTCCGCCCGCACAGTGGCGATGCCGAGCGGCACGGTCGAACCGAACGGGAAGCCGGTGGTCAGGTTCTGGGTGAACTGCTGGCCCGGGGTCGGCGCGCGGAAGCCGGTCGAAGCCGCGCCACGGATGGCAATCGCTTCGTTGAAGGCATAGCGGGCGCTGATCTTGCCGTTGAAGGTGTCACCGAAGTCGTTGAAATAGTCGTAGCGCGCGGCAACGCCGACATCGAGGCCTTCGACCACGGTGGCTTCAAGATCGAGATAGGCCGAATAGTTGTTGCGGCCACCTTCGGTAACCGAAGCCGGCCCAAAGCCCTGGAAGCCGTCCGAACCCGGCGATTGCGTCGCAGGGACGCGGGTGCCGGTGAACGGGTTGATGGCGGCACCCGGCACGATCGTCGAACCGGGCGTGGAGCAGGGCACGATGGACCCACCCAGCTGGCACTCGACCAACAGCTGGGAGGCATAGGGCCCGACTTCCCACGATGCGCGATCACCAAGGCCGACTTCGAAGGCTTCACGGCGCACTTCGACGCCCCATGCAATGTTCAACGGCTTGTAGAAGCCGACTTCGACCGGCACGCTGAAGTCCGCATTGAAGTTGAACTCGCGCTGCACGAACTTGCCCATGTAGAAATCAGTCGGCGTGTTCGGGCCAAGTGCGCGATTGATCGTGTCGTTCATGAAGTAGCGGATCTGGTTCTGACCATACATCAGCGAGATGTCATAGTTGATCCCGAACTCGGCGCCCTTGAAGCCCGCGACGATGCCCAGATCCTCGTTGGTGTTCTCGAAGAACGGCGTGTAGCCGTTGCGCATCTCGGGGAAGCGTGGGTCGTTGAAGATATTGAACCTCGCGCCGTTCACGTCCCACAGCGCGCGGCCCTGGCTGTCGAAGCCAACCCGGTCAAGGAACACCGGATTGACCGCAGCAGGAGTGGAGGCAGTGCCTGGGCGGCCCGGAATCGCGTCGTGGGTGGTGGCAACCGGCGGGCGGAAATTGAAATCGTTCCCCTGCCGCTGCCAGCCATAGTGCGCGAAGGCATAGAAGGTGGTGTCACCCGCCGGCAGTTCCATGTTGACGACGCCGCGATAGGCGCGGTTCTCCGGGCCGCCGAGGCGGTTGCCGGTCGCGATGCTGGGGATGATGCCCTGCGCCACCAGCGGCGCGATGGTCGGACGCGGCACCGAACGGTCCCAGATGTTCTGGTCGATGAACTCGCCGGTGAAGTTCACGAAGCCGCCGTCTTCACCCAGCTTGGTGCCATAGAAGGCGGTGATCTGGGTGTCCTGGCCGTCGCCTTCATAGGTCTGGCCATAGCGGGCGGTGACTTCGAAGCCATCGTCGCGGCGCAGGCCGAGGTTGATCACGCCGGCAATGGCGTCCGAGCCGTACTGAGCGGCGGCGCCATCGCGCAGCACTTCGACGCGGCCCACGGCCGGGGAGGCCAGCTGCGAAAGGTCAGCACCCTGGGCGCCGGCGTTGAGGGCGCCACCCGAAATCTGGACCAGCGCCGAACGGTGCATGCGCTTGCCGTTGACGAGCACCAGGATCTGGTCAGCCGGCAGGCCGCGCAGGGTCGGCGGACGGATGAAGGCCGAGCCGTCACCCAGCAGGTTGCGCTGCTGGTTGAAGGAGGGGACCAGCGTCTGCAGGATGGACTGCAGCTGCGGGGCGGGCTGCGCCTTGAAATCGTCGGCGGAGAACACGTCCACGGGCACGGCGCTTTCCAGCACGGTGCGGTCGGTACGGCGGGTGCCGGTCACGATGATGGTGGTGTCTTCGCTCGGTTCGTCGGCGGCGGCGGCGGCCTGCTGATCATCAGCGGCGGCGGCGTCGGCAGCGACGGCCGGCACGGCAAAGCCGGCCAGAGCCAGCGCGACCAGCGAGGTCGCCAGCCGGAAATCAGTCTTCGCAAAGCTCGTCATGTCAGTCCCCTGGTTCAAAATCGACCCTTGTTGGCCGTCGTGGCCGGCATCCCCTGCTCTGCCCGCCTCACTGCCAACGCAACCCGGTGACTGTCGAGAAAGACCTGCTATCAGGTCCTAAACTGCCACCAGACGCGGGGTTCTGTGGCCGCTGAGTGCCGATTGTCCACATACGCCATTCGCGCACCCGGCGATTTTGGGCGCCCCTGTTGCCGCAATGTGACACTATCCCCCGACAGGATCTGACCAACAGACCCGGGTTTCGTCAGGCCAGACGTTTGGTCATCGGCACGAAGCGCACGGCGACCCCGCCGCAATCCAGATCGATGGGCGCCCCCCCTTCATAGCCATGGGCGGCATAGAAGGGCTCGCCGGGCAATGTGGCCATCAGTTCGGTGCGGGTGAAGCCGGCCGCGGCCGCCGCAGCCTCGCAGGCCTGCAGCAGCGCCGCACCCACCCCGCGGCGGGCGGCATGCG
>NZ_WMHO01000329.1 GCF_010994245.1 Sandarakinorhabdus rubra | reverse complement strand
GGTGCCGGGCGCCCCTGCCTCGCGTCACGCCGGCCACCCCGAAGCCGCCTGGGCCGGCCGGCTGCCAGCTGCCGCGCTCGGTCCACCGGCGGCGCTTTACGTCGCGGATTGAGGCGATTATTGGCTCGCGCCGTGGTCAATCCCGTCTTCAGTATCCTGCCCGCCGAGGATCGCCACCTCGAGGCGATGATGGCGGTGATGGATGCCGGCTTCGAGCCCCGCTATGGCGAGGCTTGGTCGGCGGTGCAGCTGGCGGCCACGCTCGCCATGCCCGGCTGCTGGGGCACACTGGCGATGCTGGGCACGCAGGTGGCGGGGTTCAGCCTGTGCCGGCAGGCCGGGCCTGAGGTGGAGTTGCTGCTGATTGCCGTGATGCCCGATTTGCGCCGTCAGGGTGTCGCGGCGCGGCTGCTGCGCGCGGTGCAGGCCGAGGCGGTGGCCCGCGGCGCCAGCGAAGTCTTCCTGGAAGTGCGTGAAGACAATCGCGCTGCAAGGCGTCTCTATGAAGCGGCCCAATTCGCGGCCGTAGGCCGCCGACCAGACTATTATTTCGGCAAGGATGGCAGCCGTAGAGCGGCAATAACCATGCGTTTTGCACTTTCCCAACTGCAGGATTGAGACATAAGGGTTGCCAATTGTGGATTGCTGGTCCTAAGCACGTCGGCAGGCAAGAAATTGCCGGTATCTTCAGGAGGGTCAGGGAAGTAAATGACTGAAAGTTCACAATCTCACACCGAATTGCTGTCGCTGACGGCTGATATCGTCGCGTCGCATTTCTCCAACAACACCGTGGCGCCTGGCGATGTGCCCGGCGTGATCGAGAGCGTTTATGCCACGCTGGCGCGGCTGGGCGTACCGGCGCCGGCGCCGGTCGCCAAGCTGGAGCCGGCAGTGCCGGTGCGGTCTTCGATCAAGCCCGACTTTATTGTCTGCCTTGAAGACGGGAAGAAGCTGAAGATGCTCAAGCGGCATCTGATGACCCGTTATGGCATGACGCCGGACGATTATCGCGCCAAGTGGGGCCTGCCCGCCGACTATCCGATGGTGGCGCCCAACTATGCCGAGCAGCGTCGCACGCTGGCCAAGTCGATCGGCCTGGGCACCAAGCGCACCGCCAAGCCGCGCGGCCGCCCCCGGAAGAACCCGGCTTAAGAACTCGGCTCGAGACTCTGGGCGCCACCGCCACCGGGAGGAGAGGTCCCGGCAGCCTGGTGGCAGCCTTGCGCTTGCTCCCGCCGGCCTTGCCCCTTAATTGAAGGGCGAGGCTGGCGGGAGAAGTGGCATGTCGACCCCCATCGATATCGAGGCTCTGTGCCTCAAGAAGGGCCTGCGCATCACCGAGCAGCGCCGGGTGATCGCGCGCGTGCTGTCCGCAGTCACCGACCATCCCGATGTCGAATCGCTGCACCGCCGCGTGGCGGAGGTGGACCCGCGCATCTCGATCGCCACCGTCTATCGCACCGTCAAGCTGTTCGAGGAGGCCGGTATCCTCGAACGTCACGAGTTCCAGGGCGGCCGCTCGCGCTATGAGACTGCCACCGACGAACATCATGATCACCTCATCGACATCGACACCGGCGACGTGATCGAGTTCCACGATCCTGAGATCGAGGAGCTGCAGAACCGCATCGCCGAACGGCTGGGCTATCGGCTCGTCGATCACCGGATGGAGCTTTATGGCAGGGCCGTTGGCAAGAAGGGCTGAGGCCGGCCTCCCATGCGCGCGTTTGCCGGCCGGGTGAGCCGGGTGCAGCGCCGCCCGCCGGCCCGGCGCCGGCTCGCCACGGTGCGCACCACCGTG
>NZ_WMHO01000328.1 GCF_010994245.1 Sandarakinorhabdus rubra | reverse complement strand
CCGTGCCCGCCGGCCTGCCGACGCGGCCGCTGTTCGCCCCCGATGCCGCGGCCGGCCTTTCGGCGGCGTGGCGACAGCCGCTGCCCGGCACCGGCGCCATCCTGGTGCCACGACTTGCGCTCGACTGGCGCAGCAGCATGGCCGTGGCCGCCGGGGATGTGGTGTCGGCGGATGGCCGCGGGCATCTTGATGGCGGCATGGCGCCCGGCGGTTGGCAGGTGGCGGCGGCCCTGCAGATGGAGATTCCTGATGGCGGCTGGCTGATGAGCCTGGAGTGCAGCAACTGCCTCGATCGAGCGCTGGTGGATGGCGCGGTGGCCGGCCTGCCGGTGCTGAACGCGCCGCGCTGGTGGCAGATTCGCTTCGTCCGGCGATTCTGAACCTCGGAATATTCACCCTTATGGTTGCAACAATGCAACGCCGGAGGCGGTTTGGCGGCTTTGTTGGCAAAACTACGCGATTTTCCGCTTGCGCGTTGGCCAACATCGCAGCTTAAAGGCCTGTCATCAGGGTCACTGATAATGCAGGCCCACTGGGGGGCCAGTCAAAGACGAAGGGGATTGGAATGGCCAAGGAAGCCAAGAGCGGTCGTAACACGTCGGCCCTCATGAAACCGCTGACGCCGCAGGGACCGCTGGCGGCCATCGTTGGTGCCGCGCCGCTGCCGCGCGGCCAGGTGGTGGCAAAGGTGTGGGACTATATCCGCGCCAACAAGCTGCAGAAGCCGACCGACAAGCGCGTGATCCTGGCTGATGCCAAGCTCAAGCCGATCTTCGGCAAGGACGAATGCACGATGTTCGAGATGAACAAGTTCATCGCCCAATATCTGAAGTGAATTGCCGGGCCGCCGAAAGGGCGGTCGGGCTGACGAACGGGGCGCTGCCGGCCACGGCGGCGCCCTTCTTCGTTTGTGGTCAGTCCGCCAGGCGGCGCAGGCGGGCGATGAAGAAGCCATCGATGCCGCCGGCCACCTGGCCGGGCAGGGTGCGCACGAAGCCCTCGGGCGTGGGCGCCAGGCCGACGGGCAGTTCATCGGCGCCGATGATTTCGCGCGGGGCGCCGGCGATCACCCGTTCGGCAATGGCTTCGCCCTCGCGCCGATCAAGGCTGCAGGTGGCATAGACCAGCCGCCCGCCCGGCTTCAGCCAGGCCACCGCGCGGCGCAGCAGGGCCGCCTGCAGCAGTGTCACCGGCCCCAGACCGGCATTGCCCTTCAGGTGCAAAACGTCGGGGTGGCGGCGGAAGATGCCAGTGGCCGAGCAGGGCGCATCGAGCAGGATATGGTCGAACAGGCCATCTGGCTGCCAGCGCAGCGCATCGGCTGCCACAAGCGTCGCCTCAAGCCCTGTCCGGTCCAGGTTCTGGCGCACGCGCTCCAGCCGGTCGTCCGACACGTCGAGCGCGGTCACCGCGCAGCCGCGCGCTGCCAGCTGCAGCGTCTTGCCGCCGGGCGCCGCGCACAGATCGAGCACGCGGTCCCCCGCCTTGGCCGGCAGGAGCCGGGCCGGCAGGCTGGCGGCCAGATCCTGCACCCACCAGGCCCCCTCGGCAAAGCCCGGCCATTCGGTCACGCTGCCCTTGCGGGCCGTGCGGACATGGCCGGGCGCCAGGCTGATCCCATCGAGCGCGGCGGCCCAACGTGCGGTTTCGGCCGTGTTCTTCAACGTCAGGTCGGTCGCCGGTTCCTCGGCCAGGCTGGCGGCTGCGGCCTCGGCCATGGCAGCGCCCCAGTCGCGCGCCCACTGGATGTCGAAGGGGGCTGGCAGGTGCGGCTGTGGCGGCAGGCTCGCCGGCCGGCGGACAAGCGTGCCCAGC
>NZ_WMHO01000327.1 GCF_010994245.1 Sandarakinorhabdus rubra | reverse complement strand
CTGCGTCGGCGGCGCGCTGCCAGACCAGGTCGCGCAGCCGGGCGGCTCTGGCCAGCTTTTCCGTTTCGTGCGGCAGCGGGCTGGTCAGGCGGACGCTGGCATAATCGGCCAGCACCGCCTGCAGCGCCGGGCCAGCGGGGGCCGGCACCAGCCCGGCGCGCAGCCAGGCGGTGCCGATGTCGTTGGCTTCCTGCACCACCAGCTGGCGGCGCTCGTCATAACGGTTCAGCGCCATCGAGAAGGTGAAGCCCAAGAGCAGAGCCAGCACGAGGAGCGCGGTGGACAGCACCTGGGCTTCATCGTTGCTGGAGCCGCGCGCGGCGGCAAAGCGGCCGTGATAGAGATAGCCCAGCTCTTCTGCGGCATAGAGCAGAACCAGCACCACCAGCGGCACCGCCCACAGCGGCACGGCGGCAAGCCAGGGCGCGATGGCCGTCAGCATGGGATAATCACGTGAGCAATGCCCCGCCGCTGTGTCGGCTCAGGCCCGGCCCTTCCTCAGTTCATCGCGGATCTCGGCAAGCAGCGCTTCGCTGGGCGTCGGGCCGGGCGGTTCGGCCGGCGCGGCCGGCGGCGGTGCCATCGCCTTGTTGGCGGCCCTGACCATCAGGAAGATGACGAAGGCGATGATCAGGAAGTTGATCAGCGCGGTGAGGAACTTGCCATAGCCGAACAGGGGTACGCCGGCCTTCTTCAGCGCCTCGTAATCGGTGGGGCTGCCGGCATAATCGGCCGGCACGTCACCCAGCACCACGAACAGGCCGGTGAAGTCGATCCCGCCGGTGAACAGGCTGACCAGCGGCATCACCAGATCCTCGGTGAAGCTGGTGACGATGGTGCCGAAGGCGGCGCCGATGATCACCGCCACGGCCAGATCGAGCACGTTGCCGCGGGCGATGAAGGCCTTGAATTCTCCCAGCATCGCAGCTCTCCCCCTTGAATTCCCCCAGCGCGCACTATCTCATGCAGGCAACACGCGCACCTCACTCTGCCATAACGGCGGTTCCGCGCAAGCCGCCCGCACCGGAGATGCCAGCATGACCAATGGTTTCCGCCGCAATACCGCTCTGGCCGGCCTCGCCGGCGCTGCCCTGCTGCTGTCGGGCTGCGGTATCAACACGATTCCCGCCAAGGAAGAAGGGGTGAAGGCCAAGTGGGCCGATGTCGAGAACCAGTACCAGCGCCGGGCTGATCTGATCCCCAACCTGGTGGCCACAGTGAAGGGCTTTGCCGCCCAGGAAAAGGACGTGCTGGAAAGCGTGACCAAGGCCCGCGCCAGCGCCACCCAGGTGACGGTTGATCCCACCAAGCTGTCCGATCCGGCGCAACTGGCCGCCTTCGAACAGGCGCAGGGGGCCCTGTCGCAATCGCTGGGCCGGCTGCTGGTGACGGTGGAGAAATATCCGGAGCTGAAGTCCAACGAGAATTTCCTCCAGCTGCAGAGCCAGCTGGAAGGCACCGAGAACCGCATCGCGGTGGCGCGGCGCGATTACAACATCGCGGTGCAGGACTATAATACCGAGATCCGCACCTTCCCGTCGCTGATCACCGCCAAGGTGATCTATGGCGCCGAGCCGATCGCGCCGTTCAAGGCGACCGCCACCAACGCCGACAAAGCGCCCGAGGTGGCGTTCTGACCGCCGGTGCGGCGGGGGACCGTTGATGCAGCGACGCTTCGATGATCCGCTGGTGCGGCGGCTGGCGGGCATTGCCTATCTGCTCGCCGCGCTGCTGGCGGTCCTGCAGCTGGCCGTCCCGGCACAGGCCGCGCCCACCTATCCGCCGCTCACCGGCCGGGTCACCGATGCGGCCGGCGTGCTGACCCCCGAAGCGGCGGCGGCGCT
>NZ_WMHO01000326.1 GCF_010994245.1 Sandarakinorhabdus rubra | reverse complement strand
CGCGATGGCGGCGGGCGGCGGCACGCTGGGCCTGTTCACCGCCATCGCGCGGCTGCGCGCCGTCCATGCCAGGCTGGCCGATCCGCTGGCCCGGGCCGGGCTGCCGCTTTTTGCCCAGCATGTCGATCCCATCGATACCGGCACGCTGGTCGATATCTTCCGCGCCGAACCTGGCGCCAGCCTGCTGGGCACCGATGCGCTGCGTGACGGGGTCGACGTGCCGGGGGACAGCCTGAGGCAGGTGATCATGGAGGGGGTGCCGTGGCCACGCCGCACCGTGCTCAATGCCGCGCGCCGGTTGGCCGGCGGCGGCACCGCTTTTGATGACAGAGCCACCATGGACCGGCTGGCCCAGGCCTTTGGGCGGCTGATCCGCCGCGCTGATGATCGCGGCCATTTCGTGCTGCTGGGCGCCGCCGTGCCGAGCCGGCTGCTTGCTGCCTTTCCGCCGGGCGTGCCGGTGCAGCGGCTGACGCTGGCGCAGGCCGTGGAACAGGTGAAGGCAGGCCTTGCCGGCTCTGGAAAGCCGGCGATTGATGTGCCAAGCGATGGGCGCTCATGAAGACGCTCATCCTCCTGCGCCACGCCAAGTCGGGCTATGACGACCCGCTGCTGAGGGATTTCGACCGGCCATTGAATGATCGCGGCCGGCGCGCCGCGATGAAGGTGGGCCAATGGCTGGGGGCCGCCATCAAGCGCGGCGAGATGCCCGATCCGGCGCTGGTGTTCGCAAGCCCCGCCGTGCGTGTGCGCCAGACGATCGAGGGGCTGGAGGCCGGGATGAGGCGGCCGCTGGCGCCGGTTTATGAAGGGCGCATCTACCTGTCGTCGTCGGCGACGCTGGTGGAGCTGGTGGCCGGCTTTTCCGATGAGTTTTCCAGCGCCATGCTGGTCGGCCACAATCCGGGGCTGGAGGATCTGCTGCTGGAACTGGTGCCGCCCGGCGGCGCGAGCGCTGCGTTGCGGGCCGAGGCAGAGATCAAATATCCCACTGCCACCCTCGCCCGGCTCGACATCGCCATCGAACGCTGGGCGCAGATCGACGGCGGCCGTGCCGAGCTGACGAAGTTCGTGCGCCCGCGCGATCTCGATCCCAGTCTTGGGCCGGACGACTAGGGGGGCGTCTGCTGTGCCCTCTCGGCGCGGTTGCGGTCCTTCTCGGCCTGTTCCTCGGCTTCGCGCATCGCGCGGCCGCGCTTGATGTCGGCTTCTTCCTGGCTTTCGGTGGAGGCGTCATAAACCGCTTCGCCCACGGCGATCGGCGCCGTCACGATGGCCTTTGCGACACCGCAGGCGGCCAGCAGCAGGGCGCACGGGAGCAGGAGGAGCAGTCGCAACCACATGGCAATATCCTGGCCGGGCTTCGCTGACTGGCGGATGAAGCAGGTTCAGGCCATGGCGGCCGGCGGCAGCGCCAGCAGCTTCGGGATGACGGCCTTGAACGGGAAGAAGCCCTTCCTTGCCTGCGGCCAGGCCATGTCGTCCCAGGCGCGGCGCAGTCGCACCAGCCGCACGCCATCGGCGGCGAGAGCTGGGGCCAGCACGTCCAGCCGGTCCTTCACCGGGCCGACCGGCGCATCGGCGGTGATGATCTGCGTGAGGGCATGGCGCGCCGCCCAGCCGCGCATGGCGTCCACGCCATGGGTGGCATCCACGCGCTCGGGCTCCAGCCCCAGCCGGGTGGCGGCGCGGGTCAGGCCGTCGTTCAGCATCGCCATGGCAACGCGCCTTCTTCAGCGCTGCCCAGCAGGTCCACAGCGGCTGCAGCACCGGCAGATAGGCGCCGTTGCCGGCATCCATGGTGGCCTGCGCCTCTTCATAGGCGATGTTGGCGACACAGCGGATGGCA
>NZ_WMHO01000325.1 GCF_010994245.1 Sandarakinorhabdus rubra | reverse complement strand
TCGAAGGCCCGCACCGCGCCGACCTGGTGGTCAGCCACGCCGGCAAGGCGATGCCGGCAGCGCACTGCTCCACCGGCGAGCAGAAGGCGCTGCTGGTGGCCATCGTGCTGGCCCACGCTGCGCTGGTGGCGGCGCGCGGCGGACCGCCGCCGATCCTGTTGCTTGACGAGATCGCCGCCCATCTCGACCGGCGGCGGCTGGCGGCGCTGTTCGGTCATCTGTCCGATATGGGGGTGCAATCCTGGCTGACCGGCACCGATCCGGACCTGTTTGCTCTGGCCGGGCCGATGCAGCGGTTCCACATCGACTCCGGGCGAATCGTGCCGGGTTGACAGCTTGTGCCGTCTCCAGCTGGCCGCGGGGTTCAAGCCGGCGGGTAAAGGCGGGTGTCGGGCGGCCGTTAGCCATGCCAGTCCCTGGAGTGTGTGCCCGCCGATGTCGGACAGCAGCTGGCCAAAACGTCCCGTCTTTCCCCGCCGGTCCTCGGGCAGCCGGGCGGTCACGCCGCGCCTGCTGGCGGCGGCCGAGCCGCTGCTCGATGTCGCCGGCATCGGTGCCTGGCAGTATACCGTGGGCGGCTCCCTGTGGTGGAGCGCGGAGACGCGCCGCATCCACGGCGTGGGGCCCGCCTTCGTGCCCGACTTTGAATCGGCGATTGCGTTCTGTATTCCGGCCCAGCAGGACCTGGCGCGCGCCACCGTTGCCGATGCCATCGCAAACGGCACCAGCTGGGATCTCGAGCTGACCCTGGTGCGTGCGGATGGCGAAATCCGCCATGTCCGCGCCCGCGGCCGGCCCGGTCCGCGCCAGGAGGGCCAGCCGGTCTCCATCTTCGGCACGCTGGAGGACATCACCGCCCGCCACGAAGCCGCCGCCCGCGCTGCCCGCGAGCTCGACCTGCGCACCCGCATGGAAACGCTGCTGCGCGACGTGATTGCCGGCATCCCCGCCGCGCTCTCGGTCTATGACCACGAGGAGCGGTTGATCCTGGTCAACGACATCTATCGCAATATCCTGCCCGGCAACCGCGACTTCATGGTGCAGGGCGAGCGGCTGGCCGACATCATTTCCCGCAAGGTCATGGCCAACCATTATGTGCCGGAAGTGAGCAGCGAGGATCCGCCCGCCAAGCGCGCGGCGTGGATTGCCGATTATCTCGAGCGCCACCGCACGCCCGGTTACAACCGCGTCTTCCACCTGCGCGACGACAAGTTCATGCAGGCCTCCACCGCCATTTCGGAAAGCGGCAACATCGTTTCCATCCGCACCGACGTGACGCCGCTGATGCGCGCCGAACGCGAATTGCGGCGGCGCGCCGAAGAGGATGCGCTGACCGGGCTGGCCAACCGCGACGTGCTGATGGCGCGGCTGACTGCGTTGCCGGCGGCCCGCGGCAAGCAGCCGGCGGGCGGCATGCTGGTGCTGCTCGACGTGGATTTCTTCAAGGCGGTCAACGACAGCCTGGGCCATGCCGCCGGCGACCTGTTGCTGCGCCTGATCGGTCGCCGCCTGAAGCGCGTCATCGGGCCTGGCGACACCGCCGCGCGGCTGGCCGGCGATGAATTCGCGCTGATCGTGCATGGGCCGGCCACCCCGCTGGCCTGCACCGCCTTTGCGACGCGTCTGATGGCCCGGTTGCGGCGGCCGATGCGGCTGGGGGCCAGCCGTTACGCGCCGTCGATCTCGGTTGGCATCGCGCCGTTTCCCCATCCCGAATGTGGCCCGCGCGAGCTGCTCGGCAATGCCGATGCGGCGCTGCTGGAGGCCAAGCGCCAGGGCCGCGGCCGCCACGTGCTGTTCGGCCCGGCGCTGGCCGCGCAGGTGGTGCGGCGGACTCGGCTGGCCGATGCGCTGCGCCAGGCGCTGGCGCAGCGCCGGCTGATCGCCGCACTGCAGCCGCAGCAGCGCCTGTCCG
>NZ_WMHO01000324.1 GCF_010994245.1 Sandarakinorhabdus rubra | reverse complement strand
GGCGGCCGGCACTGCCAGCAGCGCGGCCAGCGCCGGCCACAGCAGCCAGCGCCGCATCCGGCCGGTCCGCCCGCTGTTTGACGCCATTCTTGCCCGCACCATGGCGGCGTGTATAGCGGTGGCCAGCATGGACGGCGACACCAAAATCCCCTCATCTGCCGGGTCGGCGCGCCTTGCGCTGGCAGCCGCCAAGCCGGTGACGCTGGTGGGCCTGATGGGCGCCGGCAAATCGAGCATCGGCAAGCGGCTGGCGGCACGGCTCGGCCTGCCGTTCGTTGATGCCGATGACGAGATCGAGACGGCGGCCGGCATGACCATCGCCGAGATGTTTGAGCGGTTCGGCGAGGCGCATTTCCGCGACGGCGAGCGGCGGGTGATCGCCCGGCTGATCGACGGCACGCCCAAGGTGATCGCCACCGGCGGCGGCGCCTTCATGGCCGATGACACGCGCGCCCTGATCCTCGCCCGCACACTGGCGGTGTGGCTGGATGCCGATGTGGCGACGCTGGTGGAGCGGGTGAAGAAGCGCGGCCATCGCCCGCTCTTGAAGGGGCGTGACCCGGGCGAAGTGCTGGCCCAGCTGGCGGCGGTGCGCAACCCTGTCTATGCGCTGGCGCCGATCCGCATCGCCAGCCGCGCCGGGCCGCACCAGGACACGGTGGAGGCCATCATCGGTGCCCTCGCGGCTGCCAACCAGGTGGGTACAACGCCATGATCATCGACGTGGCACTGGGCGCGCGGGCCTATCCCATCCACATCCGGCCCGGCCTTCTGGGCGAGGCCGGCGCGCTGCTGTCGCCCTTTGCGCGTGGCGGCCGGCTGGCGCTGGTGACCGACGAAATCGTCGCCGGCCTGCATCTCGAAGCTCTGCGCGCCGCGCTGGGTGATATCGCCATCGAAGCCATCATCCTGCCGCCCGGCGAGGCGACGAAGGACTGGCGCCACCTGGAGCTGGTCACCGAACGGCTGCTGGCGCTGGGCATCGAGCGCCGCGACGCCGTGCTGGCGCTGGGCGGGGGCGTCATCGGCGATCTTACCGGCTTTGCCTGCGCCATCCTGAAGCGCGGCTGCCGCTTCGTGCAGATCCCCACCACGCTGCTCAGCCAGGTCGACAGCAGCGTGGGCGGCAAGACCGCCATCAACGCCGCGGCCGGCAAGAATCTGGTTGGCGCCTTTCACCAGCCGGCCGCCGTGCTGATCGATCCCGCGGTGCTGGCCACCCTGCCCCGCCGCGAGCTGATGGCAGGCTATGCCGAGGTGGTGAAATATGGCCTGCTGGGGGATGCCGAGTTCTTTGGCTGGTGCGAGCGCCACGGGGCCGAGGTGCTGGCTGGAGACGCACATGCGCAGGTCCATGCCATCGCCCACAGCTGCCGGGCCAAGGCCGGAATTGTCGCTGCCGACGAGCGCGAAACCGATGACATCCGCGCGCTTCTGAACCTTGGCCACACCTTTGGCCACGCCTTCGAGGCGGAGACCGGCTTTTCCGACCGGCTGCTCCACGGCGAGGCGGTGGCGCTGGGCATGGTGCTGGCCTTTCGCCTGTCGGCCCGGCTCGGCCTGTGTACGGCCGAAGACGCAGGCCGGGTGGCCGCGCATCTTTCGGCGCTGGGCTTCACGGTCGAGGCCGCAGCGCTGGGGCTCGACTGTCCGGCCGCGCGGCTGGTCGAGCACATGCTGCACGACAAGAAGATGAGCGGCGGGCGCCTGCCCTTCATCCTCGCCCACGGCATCGGCCAGGCCTTCGTGGCCCGCGATGTCGATCTGGCCGAAGTGGAGCGTTTCCTCGCCGGGCAACTGGCGGCCTGACGCCTATTTGCGTTCCCAGCGGTCGGCGGGCGCCAGCGGCGGCCGCGCCAGCACCGCGTCCGCCGCCATATCGCCCAACAGCCAGCGCCGCCACCAGGCCGTGCTGATCGCCAGCGTGG
>NZ_WMHO01000323.1 GCF_010994245.1 Sandarakinorhabdus rubra | reverse complement strand
CGCGCTTCCGCTGGCCGCTGCCGGGCCGGGTGGTCTCCGGCTTCGGGCCCAAGCCGGGCGGCCGCTTCAACGATGGCGTCAACCTGAAGGCCACGCCGGGCGAACCGGTGCGCGCTGCTGGCGACGGCGTCGTTGCATATGCCGGCGATGCCATTGCCGGCTTCGGCAACCTGGTGCTCGTCAAGCATGCCGGCGGCTGGGTGTCGGCCTATGGCCACAACGAGGCGCTGCTGGTCAGCCGCGGCGCCCGGGTGAAGGCCGGCGAGGTGATCGCACGCGCCGGGCAGACGGGGGCGGTGAGCGAGCCGCAGCTGCATTTCGAACTGCGCCAGGGCCGCACGCCGGTGGATCCGGTGCGGGTGATCGGCGGGCGATGACGCCCATGGTGGGGGCTTGCGCTTTCCGGCCCGAACGTGCAGGCGCCGCGCGATGAACCTCGCCTCTGCACCCCGGGTCGGCATGGTCTCCTTGGGCTGCCCCAAGGCGCTCGTGGATTCCGAGCGCATCCTCACCCAGCTGCGCGCCGACGGTTACGCGCTGTCAGGCGATTACGACGGGGCCGACGTGGTGATCGTCAACACCTGCGGCTTCCTCGACTCCGCCAAGGCCGAAAGCCTGGAGGCGATCGGCGAGGCCATCACCGAAAATGGCCGGGTGATCGTGACAGGCTGCATGGGCCACGAGGCCGATGCCATCCGCGCCCGCTTCCCCGATGTGCTGGCCATCACCGGGCCGCAGCAATATGAGGCTGTCGTCAACGCAGTGCATGAGGCGGCGCCGCCGGTTCGTTCCGCCTTCACCGATCTGGTGCCGGACGCCGGGCTGAAGCTCACGCCGCGCCATTATGCCTATCTGAAGATTTCCGAAGGCTGCAACCACACATGCGCCTTCTGCATCATCCCGTCCCTGCGCGGCAAACTGGCCAGCCGGCCGCCGGCCGCCATCCTCCGCGAGGCCGAGGCACTGGTGCGGGCCGGAACGAAGGAGCTGCTGGTCATCAGCCAGGACACCTCGGCCTATGGCGTCGACTTGAAGCACGCCAGCTCGACCCTCGGCGGCGTGGAGCGGCGCGCCCATATCCAGGATCTGGCACGCGAACTGGGCAGCCTGGGCGCCTGGGTGCGGCTGCACTATGTCTATCCCTATCCGCACGTCGATGATCTCATCCCGCTGATGCGCGACAAGCTGCTGCTGCCCTATCTCGACATTCCCTTCCAGCATGCCAGCCCCGCCGTGCTGAAGGCGATGAAGCGCCCGGCCAACGAAGCCAAGGTGCTGGAACGCATCCACAAATGGCGCGCAATGGTCCCCGACATGGCGATCCGTTCCACCTTCATCGTTGGCTTCCCCGGCGAGACGGAGGCCGATTTCCAGTATCTTCTGGACTGGCTGGAGCAGGCCCAGATCGATCGCGCCGGCTGCTTCAAATATGAGGCGGTGGACGGCGCCCGCGCCAACGACCTGCCCGGCGCGGTGCCGGAGGACGTGAAGGAAGAGCGCTGGCACCGTTTCATGGCGCACCAGTCGCGCATCTCGCAAGGCCGGCTGGCCGCCAAGGTGGGCCGCGATCTCGCCGTGCTGATCGACGAGGTGGACGATGAGGGTGGCGCGTCGGGGCGCAGCCAGTATGACGCGCCCGAGATCGACGGCATGGTGCATCTGCGGGATGCCGGCGGGGTGAAGCCCGGCGACATCGTCACCGTCCGCATCGAGGAGGCCGACGAGGCCGACCTGTTCGGAGTGCCCCTATGAGCATTTTGCCGTGAGCGATCTTGCCGCCCTGCTGGTGCCGGCCGACGCGCAGCCGGCGATCCCGATCCTGCCCGTCACCGCCGAGGGGTTCGGCGACTGGCTGAACAGCCAGCCGGAGCGCGCCCGCATCGCGGTGGCAGCGCAGGGCTTCACGGCCGCGGCCGACAGCATCGCCATCCTGCCCGGCGACGGCCCGGCC
>NZ_WMHO01000322.1 GCF_010994245.1 Sandarakinorhabdus rubra | reverse complement strand
GTGGCGCTGGTGGCGTTCCGCGGCACCGAAGCGGCGCTGGCGCTGCCGCCCACCCGCAGCCTGCCGCGTGCCAAGAAGGAACTGGCCGGGCTGGCCGGCGGTGGCGGCACGCCGATTGCCTCGGGCCTCGATCTGGCGCGCAAGGTGGCGGAAGGCGAGAAGGGGCGGGGCCGTACGCCGCTGGTGGTGGTGCTCACCGATGGACGGGCGAACGTGGGTGGCGATGCCACCACCAGCCCGCAGGAGGCGGCGCTGGCGTCGGCGCGGGCCTATCGCGCGTCCGGCATCCCTGCGGTGTTCATCGATTGCAGCCCGCGTCCGCGCCCGCAGGGGGCAGAATTGGCGGCTGCGATGGGGGCACGGCTGGTGACGCTGCCGCGTGTCGATGCCAAGTCGGTGGTGGCGGCGGTGAAGGCCGCAACGGCGGGAGGGGCCTGATGCGCTGGGATATCGACGGGGCCCGGGTGCCGCACCGCGAGTGGAGCCGCTTCGTGACGGCCGGCGGCATCCGCTGGCATGTGCAGGTGGCGGGGCCAGAGGATGCGCCGGTTCTGCTGCTGATCCACGGCACCGGGGCCACCACCCACAGTTTCGCTGGCCTGGCGCCGCTCTTGGCGCAGCACTTCCGCGTCATCATCCCCGATCTGCCCGGCCATGGCTTCACCGGCAAACTGAACGCGCCCGATCCCGACAATGTCGCAAAGGCCGTGGCGGCGCTGCTGGCGGAGCTGAAGGCTGAACCGGCGATGATCCTGGGCCACAGCGTGGGCGCCGCCATCGCCTTTGTCACCACCGCAAGGCGACTGGTCAGCCCACGCGCGCTGGTGGCGCTGGGCGGCGCGCTGCTGCCCTTTGCCGGGGTTGGCAAGGTCTATCCCGGGCTGGCCAAGGCGCTGTTCGTCAACCCGTTCATGCCGGCCTTCTTCAGCTTCACCACCCGCTTCCAGTCGATGCCCGATCTCCTCAAGCGCTGGACCGGCTCCCATTCGACGCGCGAGCAGGTTGCCTATTACGAGCGGCTGTTCCGCAACCCCGGCCACACCGGCGGCGCGCTGGCATTGATGGCGCACTGGGACCTGGATGTCATCGAGCGCAGCATATCGGGCGTCCACTGCCCGGTGCTGCTGCTGCACGGTGAGCGCGACAAGACGGTGCCGCCCGCCACCAGCCGCACCGTGGCGCAGCGGCTGGCCCAGCACGGCACCCACGCGGAGCATCACGGCCTGCCTGGCCTGGGCCACCTCGCCCACGAGGAGGCGCCCGAACGCCATGCCGAACTGGTGATCGGCTTTGCACGCGAGTCCGGCGTGATCGCCTAACGCCCCCTGAAGCTCGGCACCCGCTTCTCGACAAAGGCCTTCGCCGCTTCCCTGTGATCCTCGGTGAGGCCGCAATGGACATGGTGCGTGGCCTCGAGATCGAGGCAGTCGTCCATGTCGCCGCCGGCAAAGGCGCGATTGAGATTTTCCTTCATGTAGCGGTAGGCGACACGCGGCCCGGCGGCGAGCCGCGCGGCAAGCGCATGGGCTTCGGCCATCAGCGCGTCGGCCGGCACCACGCGGTTGGCCAGGCCCAGCCGCAACGCTTCGGCCGCGTCCACCCGGTCGGAGAGGAGATACAGCTCCCGCGCCTTGGCGGCGCCCACCAGCTTGGTCAGGAAATAGGTGCCGCCATAATCGCCGGAGAAACCGACCTTGGCGAACGCCGTGGTGAGGAATGCCGAGTCGGCCATCACCCTGAGATCGCAGGCCAGCGCGATCGACAGGCCCGCGCCGGCGGCCGCGCCAGGAATGGCGGCGATGGTTGGCTTGGGCATGGCGTGCAGGCGCCCGGCCGTCTCGCGCTGGTTGCGGCGCTGGCGGGCAATGGCGACATCGATCGGCTCGGGCTCGCCGCTCTCGTTGCGCGCCGCCATGCCCTTCACGTCGCCGCCGGCACAGAAGGCGCCGCCGGCCCCGGTGATCAGGATGGCGCCGATGGCGGGATCGGCCTCCGCCTCGCCCAGCAGCCGTGCCAGCCC
>NZ_WMHO01000321.1 GCF_010994245.1 Sandarakinorhabdus rubra | reverse complement strand
GCATCCGTCGGGGCGGCTGCTGGTGCTCGGCCGTCCGCCGGAGCGGGTGACGCTGGCGCTCGACGGCTGGGAACGCGTGGCCTGCGTGGCGGCCGACGACGCGGAGATCCGCCCCGGCACGGTGCGCGCCGATCCGCACCACCTGCCCTTTCGCGAAGCCTTGTTCGACAAGGCGCTGCTGTCCGCCCCGCTGGTGCAGCCGCGGCTCATGCTGCGCGAACTGTGGCGGGTGCTGGCCCCAGCCGGCCTTGCCGTGCTGGTCGTGCGGGCGCGCCGGCCCTGGCACATCAAGGACATCGGCTGGCTGCGCGATCCGCTGCAGTTGCGGCTCGACGAAGCGATGTTCGAGGTGCTGGACTGGCAGGTGGAAACCCTGCCCGATCGCCATCACGTGGTGCTGGTCGCCAAGAAGGACTGGCAGCGATCGGTGCTGGTGGGCGCCGCTGATCCGGCGATGGAACCAAGGTTGGTGAACTGATGAGCGATGCAGCCCAGAAGCATGCCGAAACGCTGGCGGCCGTCGTGAAGATGGTGCCCTTTTCGGCTCACCTCGGCTTCGAGATAAGGGAAATGAACCGGGAACGCGTGGTCGTCCATGCCCTCATCCGCCCCGAACACTGCACCAGCGGCGGCACCGCCCACGGCGGCTTCCTGATGGCGCTGGCCGATTTCACCGGGGCTTGCGGCGCCTTCCATGTGCTGCCCGAGGGCGCGAAGGGCACCACCACGATCGAATCGAAGACCAACATGGTCGGCGCCATCCCCGCCGGCGCCACGCTGATCGCCACGGCAACGCCGCTGCACATCGGCCGACGGACCAGCGTGTGGGTGACGCGGGTGGAAAGCGACGCCGGCAAGCTCGCCAGCGTGACGACACAAACGCAGATGGCGCTGTAGCGCGGCCAGCGCGCATGCTGCGCGCGGACTCGCGCAAAGCCGGCCGGGCTGCGGGATCCCATCGAAGTATTACTTCGATGGGGCCCGCTGGCGCCTGGCCCGCAAGCCAGGCGAGCAGCTTCGACGGCGTGGCTTTGCCACGCCGCTTCCTTCACTTTCAAAACGCCAACGCCACTGTCACCTCATCGCCTTCACCGACCTTTTCCTTCTTGCGCACGGCGGCCTTGATGGGGAGCAGGTAGCCACCGGCCTCCTTGCTGGGAAAGACCGAGGTCTTCCAGGTCGTGCCGCCCAGCGTTGCCTCGACATAGACGCTGCCCCACGCCGCGCTGCGCCCCGGTGCGGCAGCGCGGATGCCGGCGGCCGCATCGCCGCTGATGGTGAGGAAGTGCCAGCTCATGGGTGAGGGCTTGCCGTCTGCGGCCTTGCCCTGCCAGATCCACAGCGGCCCGGTGAAGGATACGGCGCGCGCCGCCGGCAGCTCGACCTCCAGCTCCTCGCGCAGGAAGCGGATCAATTCGGGATCGAGGCCGGTCATGTCGTCCACGCCGGCATCCTAGCTCAGCGGGAGAGGACGAACACCCCGGTTTCCGCGAGCAGATTGGGCCACAGCGCCACCTGCCGGCCCGATGACAGACCGGCCCGGCGCTCCACCGTCAGGCCGCGTTCGCGGGCCAGCGCCTCGAAATCGGCAATGGTGCAGAAATGGATGTTGGGTGTTTCGTGCCAGCTCACGGGCAGCGAGCGCGTCACCGGCATGCGGCCGCCCAGCGCCAGGCCCATCCGCACCCGCCAGTGGCCGAAATTGGGGAAGGAAACGATGGCCCGCCGCCCGATCCGCACCAGCTGGTCCAGCACGGCGGCCGGGCGTTGCATGGCCTGCAGAGTGTTCGACAGGATGACGACATCGAAGGCGGCATCGGGATAATCGGCAAGGTCGGTATCGGCATCGCCCTGCACCACGGCAAGGCCGCGGCCCACTGCCGAGGCGACATCGCCGGCATCGAGCTCGATGCCGCGCCCTTCAACGCGCTTGGTGTCGCGCAGCCAAGCCAGCAGCTGGCCGTCGCCGCAGCCGATGTCGAGCACCCGCGCGCCCTCCGGCACGGCGGCGGCCACGGCGGCGA
>NZ_WMHO01000320.1 GCF_010994245.1 Sandarakinorhabdus rubra | reverse complement strand
TCATCAGCCCGCGCTGGAGGTTGGCGCACGGCGCGCTGCGGTCCCCGGCGCGCACCAGCGTCTCCCCGCGCGCCAACCGGCGTTGCACGCCCTGCCCGGCCAGCGCCGGCAGCGCCGCGTCGGGCAGCGCCGCGCACAAGGCACTGTCGCGCACGGCGCATTGGCGGCAATGAAGCTCGAAGTGCATGGCACTACTCCCGCTCGCCATATTGGCGGCGGGCGGGGCCTGCGAAATCGTGTTGGTTACGTAACCGGGTTCAGGCCTGCGCCTTTGCCTTCAGGGCGATGGCCAGGCCGACCAGCGCCAGCACCACGCCGGCAACCGCCGTGCCGGTCCAGCGGAAGCCTTCAAGGACGGTGGAGATGGCCAGCGCCACCACCGGCACCGCCACCCCGTTCCACGCCGCCGGCCCGGCGCCGACCAGGCGGATAAGCCGGTAATAGAGGCTGAAGGCCAGCGCCGAGGCGGCGATGCCGAGATAGGCAAGGCCGGCGAGATAGACCGGCGTGGTCGAAAAGGCCGGCGGTCCGCTGATCACCAGGGCCAGCGCCGCATCCATCAGGGCGCCCCACGCCATCGCCCAGGCCAGGCCCGGCGTGAGCGGCATCGCCCGACCAGCCGCGCTGGCCTGCATCACGTTGGCGATGCTGGCGCACAGCACGCCGCCAAAGGCCAGCGCCAGTCCCAAAGCGGTGTTACTGCCGGGTGCCGCCAGGTCGGGCGCGAACAGCAGGACCACCCCGGCCAGACCGATGAGACTGCCGAGGATGAAACGGCCGCTGACCCGGTCGCCGAGGAAGATCACCGAGAGCGCCGTGTTGGTGACCAGCAGGAAGGCGAAGGTGAGGCTGACCAGACCGGAGGCCAGATACTGCTCCGAACGGTAGACAAGGTTGAAGTTGAGGACGAACTGCGTGACCGCAACGGCCAGCGCGAAGCCATGCTGGCCTGCCGACAGCCGCAGGGATTCGCGGCGCCACAGGCTGAGCCCGAACATCACCGCCGCGGCCAGTGCAAAGCGCCAGGTGACCGACCAGCTGGGCGGGACATCGCCCAGCTGGGTGCGGATCACGAACCAGGTGCTGCCCCAGATCAGCGTGCAGGCGGCAAAGGCCCCCCACGCCGCCGGGGTGAAGCGGCCAGCCGCTTGGCGCCCGCTCACCGCTCCAGTGCCTGGGCCAGCCGCGCGATGGCGGCGGCCGGCGTGTCCCAGCTCACCACGAAACGCGCCTCGCCCGAGCCGGCGGCGCCCCAGTCATAGAAATGGAAGCCTTGTGCGCGCAGCCGCTCCGCCTCGCCGGGTTCCAGCTGCACGAACACTTCATTGGCCTCGACCGGGTGGAGCAGGCGCTGGCCGGCAGCGGCGCCCAGCTGGACCGCACCGGCGTTGGCCGCCGCGGCATTGCGCAGCCAGGCACCGCTTTCGATCATGGCAATGATCTGGGCGGCGTTGAAGCGGCCCTTGGAGGGCATCTGCCCGGCCCGCTTGCGTCGCCAGCGCAGCTGATCGGCCAGCGTTGTATCGAACAGCACGATGGCTTCGGCCGACAGGCCGCCGTTCTTGATGAAGCCGAAGCTCAGCGCATCCAGCCCCGCCACCAGCTCGCCCGGAGCACAGCCGAGATGCACCACCGCATTGGCAAAGCGCGCCCCGTCCATGTGGCTGCGCCAGCCCTGCGCCCGCGCATGGCCAACCAGCGCCGCCACTTCGGCCGGCGTGTAGACAGTGCCGCACTCGGTGGCCTGGGTGAGGGTGAGCGCCGCCAGCTGCACCTGGTGCACGTCGCCGCGATGGCTGGCCAGCGCCGCATCGAGGCCAGCCGGCGTCAGCTTGCCGTGCGCGCCGGGGCAGAGCAGCAGCTTGGCACCGCCGGTGAAGAATTCCGGCGCGCCGCATTCATCGACATGGACATGGGCTTCGGTGTGGCAGGCGATGGCGCCCCACGGCGGCGCCAGGCAGGCCAGCGCCAGCGCGTTGGCAGCGGTGCCGGTGGCCACCGGCAGCACCAGGCACTCGCGCCCGAAC
>NZ_WMHO01000032.1 GCF_010994245.1 Sandarakinorhabdus rubra | reverse complement strand
GATGCGGCCGGCGGCGGTGGCGATGCGGGCCGGCCCGGCGATGCCGGCGGCCAGCTCCAGCCGGCGTATGGCCAGACGGTCGATGATGATGTCCTGTTGGGGCAGCAGGCGCGGGTCGGCGGTCGGGCGCAGCACCGGCAGCCGGGAGAGGCTGACCCGACCGGCATCAACGAGGCTTGCATTGAACTGGTTGTAAGCCAGCGCCAGCGGCGCCCAGTCCAGCACCAGCCGGTCGATGCGCGCGAAGCGCCCGCTGGCATCATGCACCTCGATGCCCAGCAGCTCGGCGCGTCGCCACAACGAGCCGTCGATGCGCGCGACACGGAACGACAGGCCATTTTCCAGCACGAGGCGCGGCAGCTGCTGCACCAGCCAGGCGCGGCCCGGCGTGCTGTCGAGCGCGAAGGGCAGCGCCGCCAGCACGAGCAGCATGGCCAGCACGGGCAGCAGCAGCAGGCGGGCCCGGCGCATCAGAAGGCCTGCCCGATCGAGACATAGAAGACGAGGCGCGGATCGCCGGCCCGGGGATTGAGCGGCGTCGCGATGTCGATGCGCACTGGCCCGAAGCCGGTATAGATGCGCGCGCCGATGCCGGCGCCCAGCGAGAGCCGGTCGAAGGTCGGGGTGGTGCCGGTGGAGACTTCGCCGGCATCGATGAAGGCGACCACGCCCAGATCCTGCCCCAGCGCCTGGAAACGATATCGCCCCTCCACCGCCAGTTCGGTGAGGCTGTTGCCGCCGGTGGGCACATTGTCTGCATTGCGCGGGCCGACACCCTGGAACACATAGCCGCGCACCGAGCCGCCGCCGCCGGCATAGAAGCGGCGATCGGGCGCGATCACGCCGCGCGAGGCACCGACAATGCTGCCGATGTGGAAGCGCCCGGCCACCACCAGCGGGCCGATCGGCCGGTAGGCGGTGGCTTCGAACTGGGCCTTCACATAGTTGAAGTTGCTGCGGTCGCGCAGCGTCAGTTCGGGGCTCAGGCGGGCGGTC
This sequence comes from Sandarakinorhabdus rubra, assembly GCF_010994245.1. Taxonomy (GTDB): domain Bacteria; phylum Pseudomonadota; class Alphaproteobacteria; order Sphingomonadales; family Sphingomonadaceae; genus Sandarakinorhabdus; species Sandarakinorhabdus rubra. The sequence continues at coordinate 15,541 of NZ_WMHO01000032.1, read as the reverse complement.
AGCCGGAAGCCGCGCGACGGATTGAGCAGATCGTCAGACTGGTCCCACGTCACGTTGGCGGGGAAGGCCAGCACGGTGAAGGTGCGGCGGGGGTCGCCGAAGGCTGAACGGTCGCGCTGGCTGGTGATCAGCGCCTGGGCGCCAATGCTCCAGGTCCAGTCCTTCTGCCAGATGATGTTGGTTTCGCGCGCCAGTGCCGCCGAGATGCCCAGCGTTTCGGCGGCGAAGGCGAACTGCTGGCTGGCGGTGAGCCCGCCGCTGACCAGCAATTGCCGGTCACGCTGGCCGAAATTGCGCTTGCGCAGTTCCAGCTGGGCGACCTGTTCGCGCTGGGCCGCGACGGCGCGGGCGGTGAAGCCGCCTTCGGGAGGGAAGAAGTTGCGGTGGCTCCAGCTGCCCTCGGCGCGCAGGCCCTGGCCGGTCGAAAAGCCGCCCGACAAGGCGATGGTGCGCATTGGAGCCGGCTCGCTGGTGATCTCGAGGTCAACAGTCTGGGTGCCATCGGGCTGCACGGCGCCCTCCACTGGGCGGATGGCGACGGCGCCGAACAGCCCGGTTTGCACCAGCGCGCGGCGCAGATCCTCGCGGCCGGCGTTGCTGTAGCGGTCGCCGGGCTTGAAGCGGCTGAGCAGGGCGACATGCTTCGTGTCCATGCCGCGCACGGCATCATCGATGCGGATGCTGCCGAAGCTGCCGCGCCGCCCCAGGTCGATGCGCTGGGTGAGGGTGGCATCGCGGCTGGCATGATCGATCACGATGTCGGGCGGGCTGATGCGCGGGAAGGGATAGCCGGCATCGGCGAGCCGGACGGGCAGCGCGGTTTCGGCCGATTGCACGCGCGCGGCCTCCACGGCGTCGCCCACCTTCACTGGCAGCAGGCGGGTAACGATGCGGGCCGGATCGGGCGGGCCCACGGCATCCTCGGGCGCCAGGATGCTGATGTCGGCGAAGCGATAGAGCGGCCCCGGCTCAACGGCCACGCGTACCTGGCTTTCGGGCCGACCGGCGGCCGGCGGCTCGGTGGTGATGCGCACACCGCCGCCATAATGGCCAACGGAGCGCAGCAGCTGATCGGCAAGGTCACGGTCCTCGGCGATACGGCGGGTGAGCTGGGCAAGGTTGGTGTCTTCGCCGCGGTGCAGCCAAAGCGAGGAGAGGCCGCGAAACTCGTCTTCCAGCCCCAGCTCGGCAAGGCCCGACACGGTGACGCGATAGCGGATAGCAGCCGCAGGCGCATCGGCTGCGTCGCCAGTGGTGGAGGCGACGTCAGGCCAAGGCAGCGTCTCCATCCCGGGCAGTTCGGGCAATGGATCATCCGGGCCGGGGATGGGCGGTTCGTCCACCGTTGCCGCCCGTTCCGGCGGAACGGTCTGTGCCGATGCGACGGCCGTCGAACAGACAAAAAGGGCGAACAGGAACCGGCGCACGGAAGATGCTGTAACCCATGGCGCGGCACACGCAAATCGCTGGCCAGCGGCGCGGCCGTGGTGCATGGGGCCTGCCATGGCCGATCGCAGCACGTCACGGCCGCCGCAGCGTGGCGGCGGCATCTTCATTGCCGCCGGGCTGGTGCTGGGCGTGGTGGGCGGCGTGGTTGTCGGCCAGCCGTCGCTGGGCCTTCTGGCAGGTCTGGTGCTGGGCGTGGTGGCGGCCATCGTGCTGGTGATGGCCGATCGGCGCTGAACAGCGCATTGCCGCCGGCGCCCGGACGTTTAACCTGCGCACTGCTGAGGGAGGCATAGATCACCATGGCCAGCGGCCTGTTCGCCCTGCTCGACGATATCGCGGCCATCGCCAAGGTGGCGGCGGCCAGTGTCGATGATGTCGGCACCATGGCGGCGTCGGCACTCGACGATACGGCTGCTGCCGCCGTCAAGGCCTCCACCAAGGCGGCCGGCGTGGTGGTGGACGATGCCGCCGTCACGCCGCGCTATGTGGTGGGCTTCACGGCGGATCGCGAGTTGCCGATCGTCGCCAAGATCGCGCGCGGCAGCCTGAAGAACAAGCTCGTCATCCTGTTGCCCGGCGCGCTGGCGCTGTCGTGGCTGCTGCCGGCGCTGATCACCCCGCTCCTCATGGCCGGCGGCGCCTTCCTGTGCTTCGAAGGCGCCGAGAAGCTGTGGGAAAAGCTCAATCCGCACGATGATGACGCCGGCGAGGATGGCGCGATGAGCGCCGCCGAGCGCGAGAAAACCATGGTGGCCGGCGCCATCCGCACCGATCTCATCCTCTCGGCCGAGATCATGGCGATCGCGCTGGGCACCGTGGAGCAGGAACCGCTGCTGGAAAAGGCCGCCGCGCTGATCGCCGTGGCCCTGGGCATCACGGTCATGGTCTATGGCGCCGTGGCGTTGATCGTGAAGGCCGATGATCTGGGCGTGCGTCTGGCCCGCCAGTCGAACGGCGCCGTGGCGGCGCTGGGGCGCGCTCTGGTGCAGGGCATGCCCGGTTTTCTCGTCGTGCTGGGTTGGGTGGGGTTGGCCGCCATGCTGTGGGTGGGCGGCCATATCGTCATCGACGGGTTGCACAAGTTCGGCGTCGATGCCCCACATGACCTGCTGCATGGGGCGATGCACCTGGTCGAAAACGGCGGCGGCGTTGCCGTCTGGCTGGCTGAAGCCGGCGGGGCGGGCCTGTTCGGGCTGGCGCTGGGGGCGCTGATCGTGCTTGCCCTCCATGCCGTGCTGCGCAAGGGCCACTAGACCATGTTGCTGCCGCCCGGCCTTTCCTGTATTGTCACTGCAATACAGCGGAGACGGTCATGAGAGAGGCCCTGGGGGCGATATTGTTGTGCGGCATTGCGGTTGCCGCCTGCGAGCCGCGCGAGTCCCCCAAGCCGCCGGAGCCGCCCACCGCCGAGGCGGCGGCCAGCGACGTCGACATCAGGGCCGACATCGAATCGGGCGAGGTGAAGCTGCGGCTCCCTGGCGGCGTGGCCGGCACGGTGCGGCTGCCCGAGGGGCTGGCCGAATCCAAGTTCGATCTCGATGGAATCGGCCGTTATCCCGGCGCCAAGCTGACCACGGTGGACGTGAAGGCCAGCGACAGCGACGGGGCGCATGAGGCCCGCGTGGTGCTGGGCTTCACGGCGCCGGGCCGGCCCGAACAGGTGGCCGACTGGTATGAACGGGCCCTGGTGCGGCAGGGGCGCAGCGCGGCGCGCTCCGGTACCACCATCACCGGCACCACCAGCGACGGCAACCCGATGGTGATCGCCATCAGCCCCGGTGATGCCGGCACCGCGCAGGGCCGCATCACCATCATCGACAGCGACGGTTAGCCCCTAGAGATTGCGCGCCGCAAACGTGTCGCAGCGGTCCATCCGGCCACTGTCCAGTCCCGCCTTCAGCCAGCGCATGCGCTGCTGGGAGGTGCCGTGAGTGAAGCTTTCCGGGTTGATCCGCGTGCCGGCCTGCCGCTGCAGCGTGTCGTCGCCGATGGCCTCGGCGGCGCGCAGGCCTTCCTCGATGTCGCCGGGTTCCAGAAGGTCGCGGTTGTGGTGCGCCCACACGCCGGCCAGGCAATCGGCCTGCAGCTCCTGCCGCACCGACAGCGCGTTGCCTTCCGCCTCGCTGCCCCGGCGCCGGGCCTGTTGCACCTGTTCCGAAATGCCCAGCACCGTCTGGATATGGTGGCCAACCTCGTGGGCGATCACATAGGCGGCGGCGAAATCGCCGGGCGCGCCGAAGCGGCGGGACAGATCGTCGAAAAAGCTTGAGTCCAGATAGACGTTGCGATCGGCCGGGCAATAGAAGGGGCCCATGCCGCTGTTGGCCGGGCCGCAGCCGCTGTTCACCGCGCCAGCAAACAGCACCAGCTTGGGCGCCGGATAGGCTTCGCCCACCTGGTCCTGGAAGACGGCCGCCCAGGTCCGTTCCGTGCTGCCCAGCACCTTGGCAATGAAGCGATCATGGGCGCCATCCAGCGCCGCCGGCTGGGCCGGACCTTCCACCGGGGGCTGGCCAACGTCCGGGCCACCCACGCCACCGCCACCGGCCGCGCCCAGCAGCTCCAGCGGGTTCACCCCCATCACCAGGGCCAGCACGCCGACGATGATCAGCGTGCCGATCCCCATGCGGCCGCCGCCGATCGGCAGCCGGAAGCCGCCGCCACCCACGCCGCCGCCCTCGCCGCGGCGATCGACGATGTTGGCGCTTTCCTCTTCATCGTCGAGACGCATGGCCAGCTCCTTTGCCGGCAACCTTATCGTTGCGTCCGCTTGCCCGCCAGCGCCGCGTTGACCAGAAGGGCGATGCGGGTGCCGGCCTTGGCCACCTGGTCGCGCACCGCTGGCGTCGCGGTGGCGATATAGGCCGGCGTCACCAGCCCACGTGGGCTGCCGGCGCGCGCGTCGGCGGGCAGCGGGCAACTGTCGGGCACGTCGGCCAGTTCCGGGTAGGCGACGCGGCGCGAAATATCCCAAGCCTCGCGCGCCCAGAGGGCCACGCGCGCTGCCGTGTCGGCCGGCCCGGCGGTGAAGTCGCGGCGCTGCGCAGGGGTGATGGCGGCCGGCGAGATCGCCGGCGGTTCGGTCAGTGCGCGTTCGGCCAGATCACTGTCCCAAACCCGGTGCAGGTTCATGCCCTCGGGCGCCTTGACGCCATAGGCGGCACGCACCTGGTTGCCGCCAAGATCGGACTTGTCGCCCAGGTGCAATGGCTGGTGCATGTCCCCGATGAAGTGGACGAGGAAGGACAAGGCCTGCAACCGCTCCACCGCTGGCCGGGTGCGGTCGGCCAGGATCGCCTGCTGGCGCGGGATCTGGGCCGTCACGCAATCGCCGTTCTCGCAGCGCGCCGTGATGTCGAAGGCCTGGCACACGCTGATGTTCTGATAATGCCAGGGGGCGGAGAAGGCGAAACGCTTGGCGTGGCGGGCCCGCACGCAATCCGGCCACACCGAGGCATCCTCGATGGTGGAGAGCGGGCAATCTTGTGTGGCGAGGTCCGGCTCGGCGCGCAGCAGCTGCCGCACTTCGGCCCGCGCATCCGGCGTCAGCTGCGCCCAGGCGATGCGGGCGGTGAGGCGATGGGCATAATCGCCCCAGGCCAGGGCTGGGGCAGGCAGCAGGGCGAGGAGCAGAATCAGGAGATGACGCATCGCAGATGCGATGACACCGCGCGGCACTGCTGGCGAGATGGGCACAGTGTCGCTATCGTGCGCGTCTGGCTGCCCTTGAACTTGCGGCCCCTGTTGCTCATCTGCAACAAGCGGTTAGGAGCAAGCGGGGCCGGCGACAGCAAGCAAGGACGATGATGCGCGATCCCTACACGGTTCTGGGCATAACGCGATCGGCCGACGAGGCCGAGATCAAGAAGGCGTTCCGCCGGCTCGCCAAGGACAATCACCCCGATCGCAACGCCAATGATCCCAAGGCGATGGAGCGGTTCAAGGAGGCCAATGCCGCCTATGAACTTCTGTCCGATCCGGCCAAGCGCGGCCAGTATGATCGCGGCGAGATCGGCCCGGACGGCCAGCCGCTGAACCCCTTTGCCGGTGGCGGCTATGGCGGCGGCTTCAACCCGCGCGATTATGGCGGCGGGCGTGCTGGTGGGGGCGGCTTCGATTTCGCGCAGGGCGCCGACGACCTGTTTGCCGAGCTGTTCGGCGGCCGCAGCCCGTTCGGGGGCACCGGCGGCAGTGGCGGGCGCGGCTTTCGCACGCAGGTGCGCGGGCCTGACGTGGCCTATCGGCTGACCGTGCCGTTCGAGGATGCAGTGGCGCTGAAGCCGCAACGCGTCGTGCTGAAATCCGGGCAGGCGATCGAGATCAAGCTGCCCGCCGGCCTGGAATCGGGCAAGCAGGTGCGGCTGGCCGGCAAGGGCGAGCCCGGCCCCGGCGGCCCCGGCGATGCCATTGTCACCATCGAGATCGCGCCGCACCGCGTGCTGGTGCGCGACGGCGATGATGTGCGGCTCACCCTGCCCATCCGGCTTGATGAAGCGGTGCTGGGCGCCAAGGTGATGATGCCCACCGCCGAAGGCCGCGTGGCGCTGACCATCCCGCCCGGCACCGCATCGGGCCGCATGTTCCGCCTGAAGGGCAGGGGGTTCCGCCGCCTCGACGGCACGCGCGGCGACCAGCTGGTGACGGTGCAGATCGACATCCCAGCCGATCATGCCGGCCTGAAGGCCTTTGCCGAGACGTTCGTGGACGACCGCGACATCCGCAGCGCGCTGGACGTCTGAGCGCGACGCGATGGTCCGGGTTTTGCGCCTGCCGCTCCGCCGCATCATCACCGATACCGCCAGCGGCACGTTCGAGCATGGCTTCACCCACGCCGGCAACCTTGCCTATCTCAGCCTCGTCACCCTGTTCCCTTTCGTCATCCTGGTGGCGTTCGTCGCCGGCCAATTGGGCCGCACCGCCGACGGGCTGGCGGCGGTCAACAGCTTCCTCGCTGCGATTCCCGACAATGTGGCTGAACTCATCGCTCCGGCGCTCACCGATCTGATTTCGGCCGAGGCCAGTGGCGGGGTGATCACCTTTGGCGTGGCGGTGGCGCTGTGGACCTCTTCGGGCGTGCTGGTGACGCTGCGCAGCATCGTGCAGCAGGCCTATGACGCGCCGTCGAGCATGCCGTTCTGGCGCTGGCGGCTGGTGGGGCTGCTGGAGGTGACGGCGCTGGTGGTGCTGTTGCTGCTGGCCTTTGCCGCGCAGGTGCTGGTGACGGGGGCGGAAACCTTCGTGTTCCGCCTGATGCCGATGGCGGCCAGCGTCTTCCCGGCGCTGGGGGTGCAGCGCATCGTGCCGGCAGCGATCCTGTTCCTGGCGCTGTGGGCCCTATTCGGACTGTTGTGCCCGCGCGCCTTCCGCACCTGCCCGGTGTGGCCCGGCGCGGCGCTTACCACGCTGGCCTGGACGGCGACCACGCTGGCGCTGCCGCAGGCGCTCACCCTGTTCAACGGCTATGCGCTCACCTATGGCAGCCTTGCGGGCGTTATCATCGCGCTGCTGTATTTCTACATCATCGGGCTGGGGCTGGTGCTGGGCGCCCAGCTCAATGCCGCGGTGGCGCGCGCCCGGCTGGAAAATGCCGCAATTGCCGGCTAAGGCGCGCGGCCAAGGAGAAGAACATGCCGATCATGCAGGGCAAGCGCGGCCTCATCATGGGCCTCGCCAACGACAAGAGCCTGGCCTGGGGCATCGCCAAGGCGCTGGCCGAACAAGGGGCGGAACTGGCCTTCAGCTACCAAGGGCCGATGATGGAAAAGCGGGTGCGCCCGCTGGCCGAACAGCTGGGTGTGGCGCGCCTGTTCGAATGCGACGTGTCGTCGGCGGAGAGCATGGACGCCTGCTTTGCGGCGCTCGCCGCCGAATGGCCGACCATCGATTTCCTCGTCCACGCCATCGGCTTTTCCGACAAGAACGAGCTGCGCGGCCGCTATGTCGATACCAGCCTCGACAATTTCCTGCTGACCATGAACGTCTCGGTCTACAGCTTCACCGCCGTGGCCCAGCGCGCCGCGGCGATGATGCCGGAGGGCGGCTCGTTGCTCACGCTATCCTATTATGGCGCTGAAAAGGTGATCCCGCACTACAACGTGATGGGCGTGGCCAAGGCGGCGCTGGAGACCAGCGTCAAGTATCTCGCCATGGACCTGGGGCCGCAGGGCGTGCGGGTGAACGCCATCTCCGCCGGCCCGATCAAGACGCTGGCGGCCAGCGGCATCGGCGATTTCCGCTACATCATGAAGTGGAACGAATATAACGCGCCGCTCAGGCGCAACGTCACCATCGAGGATGTTGGCGGCGCCGGCCTCTATCTCCTCTCCGGCCTCGCCTCGGGCGTCACCGGCGAGATCCACCATGTCGATGCCGGCTACAATGTCATCGGTATGAAGGCCGAGGATGCGCCCGACATTGGGCTGGAGAAATGAGCCTCAACACGTTCGGCCACCTGTTGCGCTTCACCACCTGGGGCGAGAGCCACGGGCCGGCGATCGGCGCGGTCGTGGATGGCTGCCCGCCCGGCATCGCGCTGTCCGAAGCCGATATCCAGCCCTTCCTCGACAAGCGCCGTCCCGGCCAGTCCAAGTTCACCACGCAGCGGCAGGAGCCGGATGAGGTGCGAATCCTGTCCGGCGTGTACGAGGGGCAGACGACCGGCACGCCGATCAGCCTGATGATCGAGAATGTCGATCAACGCTCCAAGGATTACAGCGACGTCGCCGCCAAATATCGGCCGGGCCACGCCGATTATGCCTATGACGCCAAATATGGCCTGCGCGACCCGCGCGGCGGTGGGCGCTCATCGGCCCGCGAGACAGCCAGCCGCGTGGCGGCCGGCGCGGTGGCGCGAAAGATCATTCCGGGCGTCGCCATCACCGCCTATCTGGTGGAGATTGGCGGCACCGCCATCGACCGCAGCCGTTTCGACCTGGCCGAGATCGACCGCAACCCCTTCTGGTGCCCGGATGCGGTGACGGCCGCGATCTGGGCCGAACAGCTGGACGCGGCGCGCAAGGCCGGTTCAAGCCTTGGTGCCATCGTCGAATGCCTGGCCACGGGCGTGCCGGCCGGCTGGGGCAGCCCGCTCTATCACAAGCTTGATGCGCAGCTCGCCAATGCCGCGATGAGCATCAACGCGGTGAAGGGCGTGGAGATCGGCGACGGTTTCGCTGCAGCGTCCCTGCGCGGCGAAGAGAATGCCGACCGCATGCGGCCGGGCAATGATGGCCCCGAATTCCTCTCCAACCATGCCGGCGGCATTGCCGGCGGCATCTCCACCGGTCAGCCGATCGTGGTGCGCATGGCCCTGAAGCCCACCAGCTCGATCCTGACGCCGGTCGAAACCATTACCAAGGACGGCCAGGCCGCCGAGATCGTCACCAAGGGCCGCCACGATCCGTGCGTGGGCATTCGCGCCGCGCCGGTGCTGGAAGCGATGGTGGCGCTGGTGCTGGCCGATGCGATGCTGCTGCACCGGGGCCAGACGGGCCGCTGAAATCGGGCGCTAGAACAGGCGGCCGCCGTTGGGCACGGCCTGGCTGGGGTGCAGCAACACCACCTCGCCATCCGCATCCGGCACCCCCAGAGTCAGCACTTCGGACATGAACTTGCCGATCTGCCGCGGCGGGAAATTGACCACGGCGATCACCTGCCGGCCCACCAGTTCGTCCAGCCGATAATGGCGGGTGATCTGGGCGCTCGACTTGCGCCGGCCAATGGCGGGCCCGAAATCGATGACCAACTTGTAGGAGGGCTTGCGGGCCTCCGGAAAGTCCATCGCCTCCACGATCGTGCCGATCCGCACGTCGGCCTTCAGCCAATCGTCAAAGCCGATGGTTGGCGCCGGCGGCGCATCGGGATCGTGCAGGACGTGAGTCATCGGGCGGGGCTCATTCCACAAGGTCCCCCATCCGTTCCGCCGTGGTCTTGCCCGGCGTCCGCCCGTCAAACCGGCGGATGCGCGGCTGCACGTCCTCCACGCCCTCCAGCGCACGCCAGTTCACCGACACCGCGTCCGGATGGGACAGCGGCACATAGAAGCTCTTGATGCCGCAGGTGGCACAGAAGAGATGCTGGGCCGTACCGCTGCCCCAGCGGTAATCGGTCATGGCGTCGTGGCCGCGTTCCAGCGTGAAATCGGCGCGCGCCGTGATCAGGTGCAGATAGGCGGTCTTGGTGCAGACCGAACAGTCACAGTCCAGCAGCTCCGGCGGATCGCTGAAGCGAACCCGGAACTGCACCTTGCCGCAATGGCAGCCGCCTGTTGTTTCGCGCATCGTCACAGGCCTTCTGTTGATGTCAAAACCCGCCCGGAATCAAGCCGGTTCGGCCGTTTGATCCATAGCGGAGCGGCATAGGGGATTTCCCGGAGGTGACGCGGCGGCGACGCCTCTGGCAATCAATGCGTCGGGCGTGCGGGAATTTCGGCAGCGGGCAGCACCGGGTTCCACGGCATATGTCCGGGGCTGGCGCCCATCCTGTCGGGGGGCAGGGCGGGGCCAGCCCCGGACGCCCATCCCCGCAACAGCAGGATCATCTCAGCCCGGCACCCGCACGTCGGCAACGCTGGGATCGCGCGCGCCCACCGGGGCGGCCAGCACTTCCTGCAGGAACGGCCCCTTGTTGACAGCGCTGGTGCGTGGATCGCCGGCCTGGCTGCGGATGGCCGGATCGGTGGCGCCGGCGCCGGCCCGATCGAGCAGGCCCTGTTCGGCCTGGCTGCGCGGCGGCGGCTTCACGCCCGGGCCGAACAGCGCTTCCATCGCAGCGGCCTGGGAATCGACGCCGATCGGGCGCGGCGCGCCGGGCGTGGGCGGTGCCAGCGCGAAATCGGGCGGCACCACCAGCGGCGCAGCGCGCATGATGGCCAGCTCGTCCGGCCCGCGGCCCGACAGGCCGCCCTTGCCCCCGCACGCCGCGAGGCTGGTGGACAATGCAGCCAGGATCAGGATGTTACGCATCTTTGCTTTCCTTATGCGAGGGCTCGGCCCGCGCCGTCATGGCCCGGCCCAGCAACAGCATCACACCCAGTGTAATCGCGGCATCGGCGACGTTGAAGACCCAGAAGCTATGTTGCTGCCAGAAGAAGTGCAGAAAATCCACCACGTGGCCAAAGCGCACGCGATCGATGATGTTGCCGATGGCGCCGCCCAGCACCAGGCCGAGCGCCGCGATGTCGACCGGGTGCTTCTCCCGCCGCAGCCACAGCGCCACCGCCAGCGCGATGCCGGCGGTGATGAAGGTGAGCAGCCAGCGCGCCAGATCGGAGCCGGCCTGCAGCAAGCCCATCGACACGCCGGCATTGGCCACGAAGGTCAGCCGAAAGAATGCCAGCACGTCGATGCCGCCGCGTTCCGGCAGGCGGATCAGCTCCAGCACCCAGTATTTGCTGGCCTGATCTGCCAGCAGCACGGCGGCGGCGATGACGTAACCGCGTGGGCTGCTTCCCTCAGGCATCTTCGGTCTTCGGCACCACGGTGGTGCAGCGCCCGCACAGCTGCGTCTCGTCGTCCACATCGGGCAGGTGGCGCCAGCAGCGCGCGCACTTTGCGAGATCGGCCTTCGCGACGGTCAGCTGCTCGGCATCGCCGGGGACCAGCGCCACCTCGGCCACCAGCAGCAGTTCAGCGAGATCCAGCCCGGTCAGCGCCGCGATGCGGTCGTGATGAGTGGTGGTGATGTCAACCCGCGCTTCAAGGAAGCTGCCGATCGCCTTGTTCCGGCGCAATTCTTCCAGCTTGAGATAGGTTTCCTCACGCAGCTTGCGCACCAGGCCGATCTGCCGGGCCAGCGCTGGATCGTTCCAGCCGGCGTCAATCTCCGGCCAGTCGAGCAGATGCACGCTGCCCGCATCCGGGAAGCGCGTGCTCCACACCTCTTCGGTGGTGAACACCAGCACCGGAGCCAGCCAGCGGGTGAGGGCATGGAAGGTGATGTCCAGCACCGTGCGCCAGGCGCGGCGGGTGGGGGCGGTGGGGGCGTCGCAATAGAGGCTGTCCTTGCGCACATCCATGGCGAAGGCCGACAGGTCATCGGCGACAAAGCCCAGGATCAGACTGACATAGCGATTGAAATCATAGATTTCGATGGCAGCCTTCAGCTCCACGGACAGTTCCGCCAGACGGTGCAGCACCCAGCGTTCCAGCGCCGGTATTTCGCCCACCGGCAGCCGTTCCTTCTCGCTCCAGCCGTCAAGCGCGCCCAGCAAATAGCGGAAACTGTTGCGCAACTTGCGATACTGATCGGCCACACCCTTCAGGATTTCATCGCCGATGCGGTGATCCTCGGTGAAATCGACAGAGAGCGCCCACAGCCGCAAGATGTCTGCGCCATAGGTCTGCATGATGTCGAGCGGGTTGACCGTGTTGCCTTCCGACTTCGACATCTTGCGGCCGCTGGCATCCATGGTGAAGCCGTGGGTGAGGATGGCGTTGTAGGGCGCCCGGCCGCGCGTGGCGCAGCTTTGCAGCAGGCTGGACTGGAACCAGCCACGATGCTGGTCACTGCCTTCCAGATACAGGTCCGCCGGCCATTGCAGCTCTGGCCAGCGCCCCGATTCCAGCACGAAGGCGTGGGTGCAGCCGCTGTCGAACCACACGTCCAGGATGTCGGTCACCTGCTCATACTGGTCGACCCGGTCGCCCAGCAGTTCACGTGCGAATTCCGGCGTCCACGCATCGACGCCCTGCTCACGGAAGCGCGCCACGATCTTCTCATTGATTTCTTTATCAACAAGATAGTCGCCAGTCTTGCGATCCACAAAGAGCGTGATAGGCACGCCCCAGGCGCGCTGCCGGCTGAGCACCCAGTCGGGCCGGCCTTCCACCATCGCGCCGATGCGGTTGCGGCCCTTGTCGGGCGTGAAGGTGACGCGGGCGATTTCCTCCATGGCGCGCTCGCGCAGCGTGGGGGAGGCAGCAAGGCCTTCCTCCGCCGGGTCGATGGCGCCGCCCTCATTCTCCCAGCCCTTTTCGGCGCGGCTCTTGGGCTCGACCCACGGCATCGGCCTGTCCATCGGCACGAACCATTGCGGCGTGCAGCGGAAGATCACCTTCTTCTTGGAGCGCCACGAGTGCGGATAGCTGTGCTGGAACGGCCCGGCACTCAGCAGCGCACCGGACGCCTTCAGATCGCTGCAGATCGGGCCATCGGGCGCGTTGAGGTTGGGGTTGATGACATTCTTCGCCTCGCCGCCGAGCCACAGCCAGTCGGCGCGGTACCGGCCATCGGCCTCCACCGCGAAGACGGGGTTGATGCCATGCGCCTTGCACAGCGCAAAATCATCCTCGCCGTGGTCCGGGGCCATGTGGACAAGGCCGGTTCCCTGATCGGTGGTGACGAACTCGCCCGGCAGGAAGGGGCGGGGCGTCGCGAAGAAACCGCCGAGGTGGTGCATCGGGTGATGGGCGACAGCGCCGACCAAGTCGCGACCATTATATTCACCGTCTGGACGAAGAAACGCCGTTACGCCGAGAAGTTTCGTGATGCGCTTTTCAAGTTCAGCGCGGAGATGATTGTCTGCGACCAGATACCGCCCAGATTCGCTCCAGTCGATTTGTCCCCAAACGGAGTCACGTTCGGCGTCAGCGATCAGCCGGTCGGCAAGTAGAAGTTGGCAGTGGGCGTATGCCACGTCCGGCCCATAGGCGATGCCCTGGTTCACCGGGATGGTCCACGGTGTCGTCGTCCAGATGACGGCATGGGCGCCCACCAGTTCCGGCGCGTTCGGCGCTTCCACGATCTCGAACGCCACGTCGATCTGGGTCGAGGTGATGTCGTGATATTCCACCTCGGCTTCGGCCAGAGCGGTCTTTTCGACCGGTGACCACATCACCGGCTTGGCGCCGCGATAGAGATAGCCGCTCTCAGCCACCTTCAGCAGTTCCGAAACAATCGTCGCTTCGGCTTCGAAGTCCATGGTGAGATAGGGCTTCTGCCAGTCGGCATTGATGCCCAGCCGCTGCAGCTGGCTGGCCTGCACGTCCACCCAGTGCTGGGCGTAGGCCCTGCACTCGGCGCGGAACTGGGCGGCGGGCACCTCGTCCTTGTTCTGCTTCTTGGCGCGGTAGGCCTCTTCCACCTTCCATTCGATGGGTAGGCCGTGGCAGTCCCAGCCGGGGACATAGGGCGCGTCCTTGCCCAGCAGCGTCTGGGTGCGCACCACCGCGTCCTTCAGGATATGGTTAAGCGCGTGGCCGATGTGCATGTCGCCGTTGGCATAGGGTGGGCCATCGTGAAAGATGAACTTTTCCCGGCCCTTGCGCGCGGCTCTCAACTGGCCATAGAGGTCGGCCGCCTGCCATTTCGCCAGAATCTGCGGCTCGCGCTCCGGCAGGCCGGCCTTCATCGGAAAGTCGGTCTTCGGCAGGAAAACGGTGGGGCGATAATCGGGCGCGCTCATGGGGCGAGGGCTTTAGGGGATTGCGCCCAAGCTGTCACGCGCCCTTGAGGAGCGCACGTGCCGCATCGGCATCGGCGGCGATCTGGGCCTTCAGCGCGTCCAGCCCATCCAGCTTCATCTCCGGGCGCAGATAGGCTATCAGCTCCACCGCCAGCTCCTGGCCATAAAGGTCGCCCTCCCAGTCCATCAGCCAGGTTTCCAGCAGTTCCTCGGGCGGCTCGATCATCGGGCGGATGCCGAGATTGGCGACACCGTCGACGCGTTCGCCCGATGGCAGCCGCACGCGCACGGCATAGACGCCATAGGCCGGGCGGACATAGTCCCCCAGACGCATGTTGGCGGTGGGAAAGCCCAGCGTGCGGCCCAGCTTGGCGCCATGCTCGACCGTGCCGGTGATGGTGAAGGGGCGGGTGAGCATCTCCGCCGCCATGCCGGGCCGGCCATCGCGCAAAAGCGCGCGGACGCGGGTGGAGCTGATGGTGCCGCCAGAATCGGTGACGGGCTCGACCACGCGGGCGGCAAACCCTTGCGCCAGCCCCAGCCGCTCAAGATCGGTGACCGAGCCAGATCGGCCCTTGCCGAAGGTAAAATCGCCGCCCGTCACCACGCCGGCCACGCCCAGGCGCGTCACCAGCCATTCGGTCACGAAATCCTCCGCCGACAGGGCGGCAAGGCTGCGGTCGAAGGGGATGATCACCGCCCCGTCCATGCCGAAATCGGCGAACCACCAGGCCCGCTGGTTGATGGTGGAGAGCGCGAACGGCGGCACATCGGGCTGGAACAGCCGCGCCGGGTGCGGATCGAAGCTGGCGACCAGCGCCGGCCGCCCGAGCCGCAGCGCCCAGTCACGCGCCGTGCCCACCACGGCCTGGTGGCCGGCGTGGAAGCCGTCGAAATTGCCCAGCGCCACGATCCCGCCGCGCAGGGACAAGGGGAGCGGCGCGCCGCCGGTGACCAGTGCCATGACCGCGCGTTAGCGGGGCACAAGCCCGGCGGCAAGCAGCCGCGCCGCATTGCCGCCCATCACATTGGCGATGTCGGCCTCGCTCATGCCGGCGGCGAGCAGCGCGGCCGTGACGGCGTCGATGTGTGCCGTATCGAACCCAACCGTGGTGGCGCCATCATAATCGCTGCCCAGCCCGACATGATCGATGCCGGCCACGCTGACGGCGTGGAGGATGGCCTTCGCCGTCGCCTGCGGGGTGGGTGCACACACCGCGGCATCCCAGTAACCGATGCCGATCATCCCGCCATTGGCGGCCAGCGCCCGCAGTTGATCGTCGGTGAGGTTCCTCGGGGTGTCGCAGGTGGCCTTCACGCCGCCGTGGCTCACCACCACCGGGCGCGTGGCGATCTTCAGCACGTCGGCGAAGGTGGCGGCGCTGCTGTGGGCCAGATCGATGATCATGCCGCGCGCCTCGGCCTCCTTGACCACGGCGGCGCCGAACCGGGTGAGCCCGCCCTTCTTCTCGCCGCGCATGGAGCCGCCAAGATCATTGTCGAAGAAATGGACCAGACCCAGCATGCGGAAGCCGGCGTCGTGGAGCCGCTTCACGTTGGCGATCTCGCCCTCCAGATTCTGCCCGCCTTCGGTGGACAGCAGCGCGCCGGTGACGCGCCTGCCGGCGGCGCGGTCGGCGAGCAGGCGGGTGAGGTCGGCGCGCGTCTGCACCACGCGCAGCCGGCCCT
>NZ_WMHO01000319.1 GCF_010994245.1 Sandarakinorhabdus rubra | reverse complement strand
GCCGGCGCCGCGCTGGTGGTGCTGGTGATGCGGGCGCGCTGCACGGCAAGGCCGGCCTGCAGCTGCCACCACGGCGCGATCTCGCCGTCCAGCCCCACTTCGAGGCCACGGCTGCGCTGGCGCCCGGTCAGCTCGATGGTGCCGGCGACGGCGCCCGGTGCCCGCGTGTTGGTGCGATCCAGCACATAATAGGCGACATTGAGGTTGAGGCCGGGCGTGATGTCCCACTTGGCGCCGATCTCGCGGTTCAGGAAGCCTTCGGGCTCGAGCGCGGCGAGGCTGAGATCAAGGCTGGCGAATTGGTCGCCCGATTGCGGCAGGTAGCTGCGGCTGAAGCTGGCATAGAGCGAGGCATTGGCCGCCGGCTTGACAACCAGCCCGGCGCGCGGCGACCAGAGATGATCGACCCGGGCGAACCGCGCGCCGCCAAGCAGATCATCGACGGTCAGCTCGAACCGGTCATAGCGCAGGCCGCCGACGAGTTCGACATGCTCGCCGATCGTCATCTGGTCCTGCACGAACAGGGCCGCCACCTCGGCCTGGCCGCGGATCGAGCGGTTGCCGCTGCCGGCGCGGATGGTCACCGGCGGCGGCGCGAACGGATTGGTGAGGGCCACGCGGACCTGGCGCGGCCCGCCGGCAACCGTATCGAAGAAGCCGTTGATGCGCTGGTTGCGCGTCACCTGCCGGCCCAGTTCGAAGCCGGCGAGGATATTATGGCGGGTGCCGCCCAGTTCGGCCGTGATGTCGATATCGGTCTGGCTGAACAGGTTCTGCCGGCTGGTGGGATCGCGATAGGCCTCGATCAGCACGCTGCCATCGGCCGCCAAGGGCCCGGCGGCGTAGACGTTCACATATTCCTTGTCATGATCGGCCCAGCGCGTGCGATGGCGCAGCGAGACGGTGTCGGACAGGCGATAATCGGCGGCCAGCGACAGCGCATCGACATTGAACCGGCTGCGGTTCAGCGCTGCATCGCCAACGAAGAGCCCGCGGTCCACTGGCGCCGGGCGGCCGTTCTGCGAGGGGATGCCGCGATCGGCGACCCGGTCATCGGCAGCATGCTCATAGCCCAGCACCAGCGTGCCGCGCCCGCCCAGGTCGACGCCCAGCGTGGGGTTCACCGCCCAGCGGGTCAGGCCATAGAAGTCGCGGTGGTTGCTGGCCTCTTCATAAAAGGCGTTGAGGCGCCCGGCGATGCCGGTGGCCAGCGGCAGGTTGAGATCGCTGGCAAGGCGCCAGCTGCCCCAGCTGTCAACGGCGGCATCGCCGGCGATGGCACGATCGTCCAGCATCGGCGTCTTGGTGACGCGGTTGATCACCCCGCCGCCGCCGCCGCGCCCGAAGATCATGGCATTGGCGCCCTTCAGGATCTCCAGCCGCTCCAGATTGTAGAAATCGCGGAAATACTGGACATCGTCGCGCACGCCATCGACGAAGAAATCGGAGGTGCTGTTGTTGCCGCGCAGCACGATCTGGTCGCGGTTGCCCTCGCCCTGCGCACCCACCGCGCCCGGCACGAAGCGCAGCGCCTCCTGCACCGACAGCAGGGCCTGATCGTCGAGCCGCTGGCGGGTGAGCACGGTGACGGCCTGCGGCACGTCGAGCAATGGCGTGTCGGTGCGGGTGGCCGAACCGATGCTGGCCGCCCGATAGCCTTGGTCGCGGGTGGCGGTGACGACAATGGTCGGCGCGTCTCCGTCCAGCGCCATCAGCTCTTCGGCCATCCGATCTTCGGCTTGCGCGGCGCCGGCCATCAGGAGGGCAGTGCTGAGGAGGAGGAGACGCTTCACGACGATTCCTGCGAATGACTATCAGTTGCGTGCTGTATTGCGACGCATTCGCAGAAAGGCAAGCGGAAACTGCGGATCGGCTGGGCGGAGCCGCCGCCTCAGTCCTGCGGCAGGCCAGCAAGAGCGATGCTGTCGCGCCACAGGGCGGCGCAGGCGGCATCGTCCCGCGCCAACAGCGAAGGCTCCGGCCAGCCCAGCCGCCCCTTGCGCAACGAGGCATAGACCTGGCCGGCCGGCGGCCGCAGCGCGGTGGCGAGCAG
>NZ_WMHO01000318.1 GCF_010994245.1 Sandarakinorhabdus rubra | reverse complement strand
GCCGGCTGGCGGCGCTTGGGGCGGTAGCCGATGCCGCGCGCGTGCCGCTGCTGGCGCTGAGCGCGCCGCTCTATGCCACGCCCGAACAGCGACCATTGCACGACGTGATCCGTTGCATCGGCGCCGGGGTGACGCTGGCCGAGGCCGGCACGCGGCTGGCCCCCAACGCGGAAGCGCATCTGAAACCGGCGGCCGAGATGGCGCGCCTGTTCCGCGACCGCCCGGATGCGCTTGCCGAGCCGGCGCGGCTCTTGGCACGCATCGATTTCAGTCTTGATCAGCTGCGCTATGAATATCCCAATGAGCCGGTGCCGCCCGGCTATTCCCCGCAGGGCTGGCTGGAGACGCTGACCCTGCAGAAGGCCCGCGAGCGCTGGCCGGACGGCGTCCCGCCGAAGCTGATGGCGCTGCTTGCCGAGGAGTTCCGCATCATCGCGCGCGCCGGCTATGCGCCCTATTTCCTGACGGTGCACGACATCGTGGCCTTCGCGCAGAGCCGCGGCATCCTCTGTCAGGGCAGGGGCAGTGCGGCCAACAGCGCCGTCTGCTTCGTGCTGGGCATCACCGCCGTTGATCCGGCCAAACACAATCTCCTGTTTTCCCGCTTCATTTCCGAAGAGCGCAAGGAGCCGCCCGACATCGATGTCGATTTCGAGCACGAGCGCCGCGAGGAGGTGATGCAGTGGATCTATGAACGCTATGGCCGGGAACGCGCCGGCATCGCCGCCACCGTGATCCATTACCGGCCCAGGAGCGCGGTGCGCGAAGTGGGCAAGGTGCTGGGGATGAGCGAGGATCTGACCAGCCGGCTCTCCAGCACCGTGTGGGGCAGCTATGCGAGCCAGATGGAGCGTGAGCGCTTTGCCGAAAGCGGGCTGGATCCCGACAGTCCTCAGATCGCGCGGCTGGGCGGGTTGGTCACCCAGATCATGGGGATGCCGCGCCACCTGTCCCAGCATGTCGGCGGCTTCGTGCTCACCGAAGGCCGGCTCGATGAACTGGTGCCGATCCACAATGCCGCCATGCCGGATCGCACCTTCATCGAATGGGACAAGGACGATATCGACGCGCTGGGCCTGATGAAGGTCGATGTGCTGGCGCTGGGGATGCTGAGCTGCATCCGCCGCGCCTTCGAGTTCATCGACACCCACATCGGCCGCCAGTACACGCTCGACAACGTGCCGGGGGACGCGCCCGATGTTTATGCGATGCTGCAGAAGGGCGATTCCATCGGCGTGTTCCAGGTGGAAAGCCGGGCGCAGATGAACATGCTGCCGCGCCTCAAGCCCGCAGAATTCTACGATCTCGTCATCCAGGTCGCCATCGTGCGCCCCGGCCCGATCCAGGGTGACATGGTCCACCCCTATCTCAGGCGTCGGCAGGGGCGGGAGGCGGTGCACTTCCCCAGCCCGAAGCCGCCGCACGATCCGGATGAACTGAAACAGGTGCTGGGCAAGACGCTGGGCGTGCCGCTGTTCCAGGAACAGGCGATGAAGCTTGCGATCACCGCCGCCAATTTCACGCCCGCCGAGGCCAACAAGCTGCGCCGCGCCATGGCCACCTTCCGCCACAACGGCGGGATGGAGTTTTTCGAGAGCAAGCTGGTCGATGGCATGGTGGCGCGCGGCTATGATGAGGAGTTCGCCCGGCGCTGCTTCAACCAGATCAAGGGCTTCGGCAGTTACGGCTTCCCGGAGAGCCACGCCATTGCCTTTGCCCGGCTGGTGTGGGTGTCGGCGTACCTCAAGTGCCGATACCCGGCGGTGTTCGCTGCCGCGCTGCTGAACGCTCAGCCGATGGGCTTCTACGCGCCGGCCCAGATCGTGCGGGATGCACGAGACCATGGCGTGACGGTGTTGCCGGTGGACGTGAACCACAGCGCCTGGGATTGCACGCTGGAAGGGGCGGCGCCCACCCTCGCGCTGCGCCTGGGCCTGCGCCAGATCACCGGCTTTCGCGAAGAGTGGGCGCAGGCCATCGCCGCCGCCCGCCCGGTCCGCGCGCTGGAGGATCTGGCGCGGGCCGGCCGGCCGGCCCGCGCGCTGAAGCTGCTCGCCGAT